>URCX01000062.1 GCA_900546465.1 uncultured Bacteroidota bacterium
AAGGGAGTGGGGATTGCATAATTTTCGATTGTTGATTGAGGCTTTGGATAAAACAAAATTCAGAATTTTCCTTTGCGGAACAGAGGAAGAGGGACAACGGTTCAGGGAAGAATTACTTTCTGAGACTGATGAAAACGTCTATGATTTGAGTGGAAAGCTATCTTTGGAGCAGTATATAAGTCTTATAGCCGATTCGGACGCCCTTGTGGCTGCAAGTACAGGTCCGTTGCATATAGCAGCCATATTGAATAAGCATACCATAGGACTATATCCGCCTATACGTCCCATGAATCCGGAACGTTGGCAACCGATAGGAGAAAATGTGAAAGTCTTTTGCAAAGACAAAATATGCAATACTTGCAGGAAAACGACATACTGCTCTTGTATGCAGAGCATAAATCCTGAGGAAGTGGCAGAATATCTTGATAAGCTTACAAATAGGGCTTGAGATTTTTATTTCCCATTGAACAGGTTCATTGTTCTGTCCATACCGATGCTGGCAAAGGATTTGATTATATCACAACACATATCCAGTTTAGTATCTACAACATTCCAATCCTCTCCTTCAATCTTTCCCAGAACGAAATCAATTTGACGTCCTTTTGCAAAGTCGTTTCCTATTCCGAAACGCAAACGATTGAATTTGTTATGACCGAGAGCAGCAATTATATCTTTTAATCCGTTATGCCCACCGTCGCTTCCTCCCATTCTAAGGCGGATTGTTCCAAATGGTAAAGCCAAATCATCAACAATAATCAGAAGGTTTTCAATAGGAATCTTCTCTTTGTCGAGCCAATACCTCACAGCCTTGCCACTAAGGTTCATGAATGTTGTCGGCTTTATAAGAATCAATGTTCTGCCTTTTACTTTCACCTCTGTCATATAGGCGTGGCGTTCAACGGAAAACTCATATCGCTTATCCTTGTTCTCGATATTCAAACTTTCGACAAACCTGTCCAAAGCCATATAGCCTATATTGTGCCGTGTTTGCTCGTATTCTTTCCCCGGATTTCCGAGACCGACTATCAAATACTTCATTACTTTCAAAAATAAAGGCTGTACCAAGAATGTACAGCCTTGTTAATTCCCTCTTTGCTTGAATTATTTTCCTGAACCACGAGTTGGTTTTACCCAAACTATGATGCTGGATTTTACATCCAACAATTCAACGTTCTCTATGCTTACTTGCTCAACTTTTATTCCTTGTCCGATTTCCAAAGAGCTTATGTTGACTTCTGCATATTGAGGTATTGCATCAGGCAATCCTTGAACTTTCAATTTACGTATCTTCATCATTAACTTGCCACCTTGCAATACTCCCGGAGCAGTGCCGACTGTTTTTACAGGTATTGCAATCGAGATAGGCTTATCGTCGAATATTCTCAAGAAATCGGCATGCAATACCTCGTCTGTTACAGGGTGGTATTGGATTTCTTGAAGGATTGCACGGCATTTCTTACCGTCTATCTCCAATTCAACATAATTGGTGTCAGGTGTGAACAACAATGGTTTGAAAGCCTTTTGCGGCATGGTAAACCTTACTTGTTCTTCTTCTCCACCGTAGATTACGCAAGGCACCAAGCCTTGTTTACGTAACATTTTTGCATCTTTTTTCCCTACGTTCTCTCTTAGAGAACCACTCATAGATACTGTGTACATTGTTATTTGTGTTTATTGATTATTATTGCGGTATGATTAGAACCTTTCTACCACACCTTTTTGTTTTACTGCTATTTCGTAGAAATCGGCTATCGATTCGTAGTTTTCAACTCTCCTTATGGCTTCTGCAAATATGGAGGCGGTGGACAGCACCTTTATCTTCTTGCTTTCTCTTTTCAAAGGAATGGTATCTGTTACTATCAACTCTTCCATGCAGGAGTTTTCTATATTTTCCATCGCATTACCGCTTAACACAGCATGGGTAATCATTGCTCTAACGCTTTGAGCCCCGCAGGATTTTATCAATTCCGCAGCCTTGCAAAGGGTGTTTCCTGTATCGACGATGTCGTCCACAAGGATTATGTGCTTACCCTTAACATCGCCTATCAGTTGCATTGTGCCGACTTCATTAGGCTTGTTTCTCTGCTTGTAGCACATGACGAAGCCTGTGCCCAATGTTTTTGCATATTGGCTTGCTCTCTTTGTGCCTCCCACGTCCGGAGAAGCGAACAACAAATCCTCCGTTGATATTTCCTGTCCTCTCAAATAAGGAATGAAGATGGAAGATGCCAACAAGTGGTCAAGCGGAATATTGAAGAAGCCTTGAATTTGATCTGCATGCAAATCCATGGTTATAACTCTGCTTACACCTGCCGCTTGCAACAAATCGGCAACCAATTTTGCTGCAATGGGAACCCTCGGCTTGTCTTTTCTGTCCTGACGAGCAAAGCCGAAATAAGGGATTACTGCTATAATCCTTTGAGCGGAGGCTCTCTTGGCTGCGTCTGCGAACATCAATAACTCCATAAGGTTGTCCGATGGAGCAAAAGTAGATTGAATGATGAACACATCACAACCTCTTAAATTTTGTTCGTAAGATGGTTGAAACTCTCCGTCCGCATATTGCAAAACAATTGACTTGCCGAGCGGTTTTCTATAAACATCGGAAATCTTTCTTGCCAAATACAGCGTTGCTCTTCCCGAGAAAAGTGCCGTTGTATCCTTCTGTTTGGTCTCTGACATAATTTTTCTACTAAGAATGGTTGACTTTCTGGCTGCAAAGGTACGGACAATTTCCCGAACTGAAAAAAAAAAGCAAAACTATTTGCAAGTTTGGAAAATTGTCGTACCTTTGCAAACGCAAATCAGGAGCATCTGTGGCGGAACAGGTAGACGCGCTAGACTCAAAATCTAGTGGGATAAAACCCGTGCCGGTTCGATTCCGGCCAGATGTACGAAACGGGAGCGAAACGGAAGTTTCGCTCCTTTTTTATTCCCTTTCTATTGATTAAAGCCTTAGTTTGCAATAGTGTGGTTCTGTTTCAAGTCTTTCAAGCAGGCTTGTGTTTTACTCGTTTCCGACAGCACTTTATCTATATTTCGTAAAGAGAATCTTTGTTTTGCATTGATGAAAAATAATGCAGGATAACAGAGAATAAGAAGCCGAGCAGTTGTTCCTAATCCTCTTCATCATGATTGAAAAGTCTGTTTTGGGAGGAAGAAAAACAGGCTTATAAAAATTTTTCGTGCTATTTTTCCTCTCTCCTTTATTATTCAGCCTTGCATTCCTTCGTAAATTTTTCTCGAAATTTCATCTTCCCAAAGCAAATCGAAGAAAGCCATTCCCGAAACGCCGTTTCAGAAAATTGAAACGCCGAAAGAATTTCTTAGAACGGCGTTTTAATTTTATCTTTCGGGCATTCGTGAATTGCTTCTTTTGTAAGACTCTATTTATATCGGTAGTTTGTGGTGGGAAATGTCGGATTTGTTCGATAAAATGTAAAGTATATTTGACAGATTGGAAAATATATTGTACCTTTGCAGCGGAATTAAAGAATGTATCATTCTTGGCAATTTATGAGACCTCGGTTGCGGAGACTGTGTTTTGAGAAGTCTCGAATTAAAAACATATATAATATGAAGAAATCGTATTTGTTGCCCCGCAGTTTCAAGAAAGTGGGCATAGTATTGGCAGTTTGTTGCCTTGTTTGGTTCACGATAAACTGTTTTACAGAAGAATCTGTGGATTTTAAATTCAAAACCTTTGCGTTGATTGGAAATGCTCCTTTTGCTCATAGTTCCGAAAATGTTCCGCAATCTTCATCTTTATTCTGCAATATAGTAGAAACGAGTTTCGGTATGACCATCCTCCCTGTTCTTATGCTTACGGCTTTGGTTTTAATTGCTTTTTCAAGGAACAAGACAGAAGACGAGTATATCATGAGGATAAGAGAACAATCCTTTGTTTGGGCAATGCTGGTCGGATATGTGATTATAGCCCTGTTGACGCTGCTTGTATTCGGCTTTGAATACCTTATAGTGATGATGTATGACATTTACATCTTCCTGATACTTTTTATATGCAAATTCCATTACGAGATTTACAGATTGAAAAAAACGATGAGAGATGAAGAATAACATAAGAGTTGAACGAGCCGTGCTTAGAATATCGCAACAGGAACTTGCCGAAAAAGTAGGAGTAAGTCGTCAAACGATAAATGCCATAGAACTCGGAAAGTATATCCCTTCCGGATTGGTGATGTTGAAAATAGCCTCCGTATGTGGAAAAACGGTTGATGAGGTCTTCTCTTTGGAGGAAAGCGACTGGAAATAGCCGAAACAGGAGCAAAAACCGGATAAACCGAAAAAGCCTATAATTATCTGCAAACAAGATTGCTGCAAGAGAAAATCGTGATTTTAAGCTCAAATATTCAAAGAAAAATCCGACAACTGATGAATTGGTCGGATTTTTTCGATTTTTGAGGCCTTAAAGTCCGTGTTTTCGTGTGGCAAAAAAAGAAAAGGACTTGTGGAAAGCAAGCCCTCTTCGTGTTATTCAAAGAAACTATAAATTACTTCTTTATATTAGGTTCTTCCAAACCGTAACCTTTTCTCTTATCTTCAATCTTCAATAGAACACCAAAGATAAGTGCCAAAATGCCGAACGAAGCGAATATCGTCATAGGAACAACGTAACCGCCGGTACTTTCCAATACCTTTCCTATCAACAAAGGCACGAAGCAAAGGCCGAGATTTTGAACCCAGAAAATCAAGCAATATGCACTTCCTAATATCTTTTCGTCTATTATTTTCGGAACACTTGGCCACAAAGCTGCAGGAACCAAGGAGAAAGAGACTCCCAAAATAACTACCAAAAGCACTGCAAACCATTGTTTTGGGAATACAGGCAATACGAAAGCGAAGCACAAGTGGCAAGCTATCATTATAACGGCTCCTACCATCAACATGGAAGCGCCTTTTCCTTTATTATCCAAGAATATTCCCAAAAGAGGTGTCAAACACATCGCAAGGATTGGGAAACAGCTGAATAGCTGGGCTCCGACTTCGGAACTTACTCCAAGGGTTTTTGATAAGAAGTCAGGGGCATAACGTTGGAATGGGAAGATTGCCGAATAGTAAAGAACGCAAAGTAAAGCCACCAACCAGAACATTTTGCTTCCGAAAACCTTTCCGAGGTCGCTCAAATGGAATTCGTCCTCAGGAGATTTTTCTTCCGTTGCCAAACCTGCTTGAACAAGTTGTTTGTCGAATTTCTTGTCCATAACACTGAACACAATGAAGAATATCAAACCTATACATAGCAAACAAGCACAGAAAGCAACCGGAGCTACAATCGACCTGTCGAATTGGTTTGCAATGATTGGGGCTATCCACATAACAGCAAACACACCTAATCTTGCGATTGCCATTTCCAAACCCATTGCAAGAGCCATTTCTTTGCCTTTGAACCACTTTGCAATCGATTTTGAAACGGTTGTTCCTGCCATTTCGCAACCGCAACCGAAAATCATAAAGCCCAAGCAAGCCATTTTTGCACTTCCCGGCATGGCTACCCACCATGAATTCAACCAATTGCAGAATGATGTGGCTTGAAACCACTCACTGATTCCGATATACTTGATTAAAGCACCTATCACCATTAAAGATGCAGACAAGATACCGGTGAAGCGTATTCCCATTTTATCGAGGATTATACCTGCGATGATAAGGAAACCGCATACATTAAGGATATATTCGGAAGCTGCGTATGTTCCGAATACTCCGCTGCTCCAACCGCGAGAACTTTCTATAAGCTCTTTCAGAGGAGACATGACGTCCACGAACATATAGCCGAAGAACATCATCAATGCGATGAGGATTAGTGCCGACCAACGAGCTACGGGACTGTCGTTCAATAACTTTGTAAGTTTTTCTGTCATTATTGTTTGATTTTAATGTTATTTCGGATTGCAAAGCTATTACATTTTTCTCAGAAAACGCTTGTTTGGCATCGTTTTTTTGATTGCATGGCAGGGACGAAGCCATGAAATTCGTCTTATACCATATTATATATGTAAGATGAAGGACAAATTTTTGTTTCTTTTCTTTGCGGAAGGCTGTTTTAGCTCCTGTTTTCATGGGACGAAGAGGCAGTTTGACGAAACGGCGTATGAAGAAAATGAAAGGCCGAAAGAATTTTTTCAAAGGCCGTTTCATTCTTGCTTAAAGGCCGTTTCGCTTTATGTTCATGAACTTGCAGAAAAATCGAAACCGCTTTTTTTCATCGCTCGTCGAAAAAAAATCTCTCAACGCTGTGAAAATACCAAATAAAATTCTATCTTTGCAACTTCAAAAACATGTGTACTTATAAGACAGAGTAATATGCAAAACAAAGGTGCTATCAGAGTTGTAGCGATTATTTTCGCCTTGATTTGTCTCTACCAGTTGTCTTTCACTTATTTCTCAAAGAAAGTGGAAAGCAACGCAAAAGAGTATGCGACAAACCAATACGCAAAAAATCTTGCTGCGAATCTGGCAAAAGGAGATGCTTTACGCGAACAAGAAATCTTCGATTCCATTGCAACGATGAGGGAGAATTTCTACTTGGATTCGGTATCCGAGAAAACTGCCTACAACTTCCTTTGGATGAGAAAATTCTCTTACAAAGAATGTAAAGCGAGAGAAGTAAACTTGGGTTTGGACTTGAAAGGCGGTATGAACGTCATGATGGAAGTTTCCACCATAGACGTTTTGAAGAACCTTGCAAGCAATCCTAACGACCCTGAACTAAGCAAGTTGATAAGCCTTGCAGAGGCTAAGCACAAGGAGACGGGAGACAGATTTATCGATTGCTTCGAACGAACTGTGAATGAAGCAGCAAAAACTTCCAAAGTAGATCTTTCCGCTTTTTTCAGAGTGAAATTGAAAGAAAAAGGCATTACAGCCAATTCTTCAAATACAGAGGTAATAAAAGCCATTCGTCAGGAATGTACCGATGCTTACGACAGAACGTTTCAAGTTTTGTCGAAACGTATAGATAAGTTCGGAGTTGCTCAACCTACAATCCAGAAGTTGGAAGCAACCGAGAGAATTGCAATAGAGTTGCCGGGAATAAAAGATCCGCAGAGAGTAAGCAAACTTTTGGAAGGTTCTGCACAGTTGCAGTTCTGGTTGGCAGGCGATTTGGCAAAGGTTAGTGCTTCGTTGCAAGCCGCTGATAAGTGGTTGGCGGAAACAAATTACGGAGAGGCACCTTCCAAGAGCGAAGAAAGCCTTTCTTCGGAAACAACAACCCTGAGCGAGACCATTGCACAAGAAGATGTGGCAAAGAAAGCCGATACGGTGGCGAAGAAGAACCCGAATCCCTTATTCTCCAAGTTTGCTCATTTGAACAATGGCACATTGCAAAGTTGTGTTGTCGGAACTGCTACGGCTGCAAACAGAAGTGAAATAGATCGTATGCTTGCAGCGGCAAGCAAAATCCTGCCACAGGACGTTATGTTCTTGTGGGCGGCAAAGCCGATAAGCAAGACAAACGAATACGAGTTGTATGTACTTCAATATACAAACAAGGCGAAAACCGCATTATTGGACGGAGATGTGATTTCCGATGCAAGAAGCGACTTCGACCAGCAAGGTCGTCCTGTTGTTTCCATGGTTATGAAAGACGATGCCGCACGCAAATGGGCAAAGATAACAGGAAGCAATGTGAACAACTGCATTGCCATAGTATTGGACAATGTGGTTTACTCCGCACCGAGAGTTAATGGAGAGATTAGCGGAGGTCGCTCCGAGATTTCAGGACAATTTACCGTCGATGAGGCAAAAGATTTGGCGAATATATTGAAATCAGGTAAGCTTACGGCACCTGCGAAGATGGTTCAAGAGTCTGTTGTCGGTCCTTCTTTGGGAGCCGAATCCATACGTACGGGATTGATTTCTTTCATCGTCGCTTTTGTATTGGTATTCGCTTACATGATATTCTTCTACAACATGGCAGGTATTGCTGCTTGTTGTGCATTGCTTGTCAATATCTTCTTCCTATTTGGAATATTGGCATCCTTAGGAGCTGTTTTGACTTTGCCGGGTATAGCAGGTATAGTGTTGACAATGGCAATGGCCGTCGATGCCAACGTTATTATATATGAACGTATCAAAGAGGAGTTGCTTGCAGGTAAAAACGTAGCCTCTGCAATTAAGGACGGATACAGAGTTGCTTATTCTGCAATCATAGACGGTAACGTTACGACATTGTTGACGGGTATAGTACTTGCATATTTCGGAAGCGGTCCTATTCAAGGTTTTGCCGTTACTTTGTGTATCGGTATTCTGACTTCATTGTTCTCAAGTATCTTTATTTCGAGATTGGTGTTCGAGGCAATGTTGAGCAGTAAGAAAGGACAGAAGAAAATCACTTTCTTCAACAAACTTACCGAACATTTCTTGGAAAATCCGAAAGTAAACTTCGTTGGAACTCACAAGATGCAAACCATAATATCTGTTTCCTTGGTTGTTATAGCAATAGCTTCTTTGACATTCAAAGGTTTGGATTATGGTATCGACTTTTCGGGAGGACGTACTTATGTCGTGAGATTTGATCAAGATGTTAACCCTGTGGCAGTAAGGCATGAGTTGCAAAAGGAATTCGGTACTGCTCCCGAGGTGAAGACATTCGGACCTGCATATCAGGTGAAAATAACCACGGATTATAAGGTAAAAGAAGACAGTGATGCTGTCAAGAAAGAGGTTATAGCGAAACTTCATGATGGAACGAAAACTTTCTTCAAGAATACGAACATAACCTTGGAGCAATTTGAATCCACGATGAAGAGTCCTTTGGGTATAATAAGTTCTGAGATAGTCGGACCTACGATGGCAGAGGATATACAAAGGTCGGCTGTCATTGCCGTTACAGTTTCGCTTGTTCTTATATTTGCATATATAGGATTGAGGTTTAGAAGATGGCAATATGGTTTGGCAGGTCTTGTATCATTGTCGTTCGATGCTTTGATAACCATAGGTATCTTCTCTTTGTTCGGAGGCTTGCTTCCGTTCAATTTGGAGGTTAACCAAGACTTCATAGCCGCAATACTTACCGTGATTGGTTATTCGATAAACGATACCGTGATAGTGTTCGACCGTGTAAGGGAGAATGTGAGATTGTATCCTAAGGCTCCTTATGGAAAGGTTATGAACGACGCAATGAACCAGACTTTGAGTCGTACGTTTAATACCTTAGGTTCAACTTTGTTGGTATTGTTGATAGTATTCATCTTCGGAGGTGAGGTGTTGAGAGGATTTGCATTTGCGTTGCTTGTGGGAATTGCTGTTGGTGCATTTGCTTCCTTATGCGTTGCTTGTCCTACTGCATACGCTTTGATAACTCGTTCCGAAAAGAAAAAAGAATTGGCAAAGGCAGGAAAGTGATAATAACGAGAGTTTATCGAAGAGACTTTGTTCTTCTTCGATAAACTTTTCAATATAGAAATATTGCAGGTTTGGGTAATTGAATCGAATTTGCGTTGACATGGAAGTGATAATTTTATTATTGGTGTTTGCTTTGATAGCAGTAAGGATGTCGGTTAAAATATCGGCAAAGGCGAAAAATGCAACAAAGGCTTCTTCGGGGACGGAGAGTCTTTGGAATTTTGTTTTTGAGCAGGAAGAGCAAAAGAACAATGATGAGTTTGAAAATGTCGAAGTAGCAGAGAAGAATTCCGAGACTGTAAAAAGAAAGGTCGAAAATGTAGTTGTGCAGAATAAAGAGATGCAAGACAAGAAAGAGAACGGACAATCAGAATTGAAAGAGAAGTTTCCTTTGAGAGATGCAGTGATTTATTCGACCATATTGGATAGACCTTACAAGTAATACGTTTTTAGTAAATTATAAATCTAAGAAAATACATTAAAATGGGTATGTTGAGAAAATTATTCTTCACTCTCGGGTTGTTATTGACAACCGGTCTGATGTTGTATTCTCAGGGAGTGCTGACGGGTACAATCACGGACGCATCAACGAAAGAGCCACTACCGTTTGTTAATGTCATTGTTGAACAGAATGGTCAACAGATGGGCGGAGCCCAGACAGATATGGATGGTAATTATCAAATCAAGCCATTGGCACCTGGTGATTATGATATCAGGGCTTCATTCGTTGGCTACAAAACGGTGCTGAAAACCGGTGTAAAGGTTAATGCTTCCGGCTTTTCAAAAGGAGGTAGTATTGAGATGTCTCCAACATCGGAAATGCTTAATGTTGTGGAAGTCGTGGAGTATGCTATACCTTTGCTTGAACAAGGTACCTCGGAAACCGGTAAGCGTATTTCCGCTGAGGATTTGGACAACATGACAGCCAATTCGGTTGATGCCATTATTGCCAATGTCGGAGGTATTACGGACTCCGATGGCGGTGCAGGTAGCGCACGTGGTGAGGGCAGTATGGTAACTTATGTCAATGGCGTTGCCAAGAAAGGAAGTGTTAATATTCCGAAGCAAGCCATTGCAGAAATCCAAGTTATCTTGGGTGGTACTCCTGCAAGTATAGGAGAGGCTATCGGAGG
>URCX01000063.1 GCA_900546465.1 uncultured Bacteroidota bacterium
TGCAAGCAACAAAAGAGAAATATGAGATTTCAAAAGACTTCAAATACATTATTGATGAATTTGCAGACATCAAAGTAATGCGTTATCGTTTCGACCATTGGAAGTCATTAAGTCTTAGACAAAAGCATTTGATATACCATCTTTCCGAAGCAGCTCTTTGGGGCAGAGATATAATATGGCAACAAAATTGCAGATATAATCTTCCAATAAGAAAGGCTTTGGAAAACATATTGACAAATTATCGTGGAGACAGAACAAACAAGCAATGGCAGGAATTTGAAGTTTATTGCAAAAGAGTGTTTTTCTCCAACGGCATACACCATCACTATGGAGAAGAGAAGTTCTTCCCTCTTTGTACAAAGGAATACTTCATGGAATTACTCGAACAAAGTTCCAAGGATACCGAAACGGCAAAACATGCCGATAAAATTGCAGAATGGGTTTACAATCCCGACATTGCTCCCAAACGAAAGGAAACGGACAAGAGTAAAGACATAGTTGCGGAATCTTCCGTGAGCTTTTACAATGGCATAAGCCGAAAAGAAGCAGAGGATTATTACTCCCGATTTATCCAACCAGACAAAAAACGCCCCCTTTCCGTGGGAATAAACTCCGTAATAGTCAAAACGGAAAACGGAATAGAGGAAAAAACTTGTAAGATAGGCGGAGTGTATAGCAAAGACATAGAAAAAATAGTGGAAAATCTGCGAAAGGCTCTTCCGTATTGCGAGAACGAAAAACAGAAAAGGCATACAGAGCTGCTTATTTCATATTATATAACAGGTGATTTGAAGACTTGGGACGATTATAATATAGAATGGGTGGAGGAAAACGAAGCAAAAGTAGATTATATCTCGGGATTTATAGAGACTTATCTCGATCCGCTCGGCAGAAAAGCCTCATGGGAGGCTCTTGTCGATGTAAGAGATGAGGATGCGACCAAACGCTGTGAACTATTGTCTCAAAACGCACAATGGTTTGAGGATAATTGTCCGATAAATCCCCTTTACAAGAAATCGGAAGTCAAAGGCATTAGTGCAAAAGTGGTAGATGCCCTCTGTCTTGCGGGAGATAATTTTCCAAGTCCGCCGATAGGCATCAATCTTCCGAACAGTGATTGGATTAGAAAGGAATATGGCTCCAAAAGTGTCAACATCGCAAATCTTGCTCATGCGTATGAGAATGCGGCAATGGAAAAACCGCAAAGCGTTTTGGCAGAATTTGCATACACAGAGGAAGAAAAACAAAGAGCAAAAGAGTATGCAACACTTTCAAACGACCTTCACACCGATATGCATGAATGTTTAGGACATGGAAGTGGCAAATTGCTGCCTCAAACAGACCAAAACGCACTCAGGGAATATGCCTCCACATTAGAAGAAGCAAGAGCAGATTTATTCGCTTTGTATTTCATGTTCGATAAAAAGATGATTGAACTCGGATTGATACCAAACTTTGAAGTTGCAAAGGAAGCATACGACAGTTATATCCGCAACGGACTTCTCACACAACTGACAAGAATAGAAGAGGACAAAGATTTGACCGAAGCACACATGCAGGCACGAAAACTGATTGCCGAATATGCATACGAAAACTCCGATTCCGTCATACGAAAGACCGAAAACAACAAAACATATTTCATAATTACAGATTACCAAGCATTAAGAGAGACATTCGGAGAACTGCTTACAATAATCCAAGAAATAAAATCGACAGGGGATTATCCGAAAGGAAAAAACTTGGTGGAGAAATATGGAATTAAAATCGACAAAGAACTGCACAAAGAAGTGATAGAACGCTATAAAAAGCTAAATCTGCGAGCCTATGGCGGCTTTGTGAACTTGGAAATAGAAGCAATAAGAAACGAAAAGGGTGAAATTACAGACTACAAACTCCAATACCCCGACAGTTTTCTTGCACAAATGCTCCACTACGGCAGAACATATTCTTTCGATTAAGAAAAACTGCATTATGAGCAAGCTCTTCAAAACTCGAACCAAGTCTGCACATAAACGATTACCGATAACCCTCTAACGAATCACCGAAAGAAAAAACAAACGCCGTTTCAATTTTTCTCTTATCGACGATGGCGCTCAAGGCTGACGCTGACGCCTTGCATTTGCCCTCCTAATGGGGGATTGAGTTTATGAACGCGTACTTTACAGTATGTGATTTGTGGAAAAGTCGCAAATAATGCCTTTATTATCCTGTGTGCAACATGTTCCAACAGGTGTGAGGAAATCTCCATTTCCTTCTTTATTGTTTGGTAAACGTCCAAATAGCTTACTGTATCTTCTATGCAATCGCTTATTTCTGCCTTCGTCGTATCGCAATCAAATTCGCAATCCACCCAAAAGTCGGTGCCTATTTCGCTTTCTTCCTTAAAGCAACCGTGGAATGCGTAAAACGCCATGCGGTCAATCGTTATTCTTGCCATAAAACAAAATGAAAAAGGAAAAGGCTTCCCTTTTCCTCATTTATCGGTTAAACTTATATTCTTTAAACGAATGAACGGAATTGATTCAAGAAACGTACATCATTCTCAAAGTACATTCTCAAGTCATTAACGCCGTATTTCAACATTGCAATCCTCTCAACGCCCATGCCGAACGCAAAGCCGGAATATATATCAGGGTCTATGCCGGAAGCTTTCAAGACGTTCGGATCAACCATTCCGCAACCCATAATTTCCAACCAGCCCGTACCTTTACATACGTTGCAGCCTTTGCCTCCGCAAAGATTGCAGGATACGTCCATCTCTGCACTCGGTTCCGTGAAAGGAAAGTAAGAGGGGCGAAGTCTGATTCTTGTATTCGCTCCGAACATCTCCCTTGCAAAGTAGAGCAAACTTTGTTTCATATCTGCAAAAGATACGCCTTTATCGATGTATAAGCCCTCTATCTGATGGAAAATACAGTGAGCTCTTGCCGAGATTGCTTCATTTCTAAACACTCTTCCTGGGGCTATTATTCTAATAGGCGGTTTTTGTCTTTCCATTGTGCGAACTTGAACCGATGAAGTGTGCGTACGCAATACTGCATGATTGCCATCTTCACGCTTTTCCACAAAAAAGGTATCCTGCATATCTCTTGCCGGATGTTCAGGAGGAAAGTTCAAAGCCGAGAAAACATGCCAATCGTCCTCGATTTCCGGACCTTCTTCAACCGTATAACCTATTTTTGAGAAGATTTCCGTGATTTCATTTCGTATAAGTGAGATAGGATGCCTTGAACCAAAGGCCACCAAACAGGCAGGTTTTGTCAAATCTTCTTGTTGTACTTGTTGCTCATTCTTTGCTTCTATTCTTTCTCTAAGGCTGTCTATTTTTGTTTGCACAGCATTTTTTAACTCATTGAGCAATGAACCCATCTCCCTTTTTTCCTCATTAGGAACGGTCTTGAACTGTGAGAATAGGTCATTCATGACTCCTTTCTTGCCCAAATACTGTATCCTTAACTGCTCAATCTCATCAATAGTGCCGGCACTTAAATATTTAAGGTTCTCTATAGCCTGTTTTATTCTTTGTTTCATGATGCTCTATTCAACAAGTTTTATTGTCATTTTGATGTCTTTCATCGGACGGTCATAGCCGTCTTTCTGCATCTTTGCAATCTTATCTATAATATCCAAACCCTCAATGACCTCTCCGAAAACGGTATATTCATAATCAAGAAAAGGCACTCCTCCGACGGAGGTATAAGCATCTATTTGGGTTTTATTGAACGAGCGACCCATTCTGCTGCCCAAATTCATCAATTCATCTTTCGTATAAACTTTTCCTTGTGCGATATAGAACTGACTTCCCGAAGAGGCTTTATTAGGATTTACCTGATCTGCCATTCTTGCGGCAGCCAAAGCTCCTTTCTTATGAATTAGTTGGGGATTGAATTCTGCCGGAACGGTATAATCGGGACCGCCCTGTCCTAACATCTGTCCGGGCTTTGCGTTCTTGGAATCGGGATCTCCGCCCTGTATCATAAATCCATCGATGACACGATGGAACAAAGTGCCGTCAAAATACCCTTCTTTTGCCAACTTAATGAAGTTTTCCTTGTGCAGAGGCGTTTCATCGTAAAGAACAGCCTTCATTTCACCAAAATCAGTGCTGATAATAACCATGGTTTTTTCTTGTTTGATTTCTTCTTTCACGGGCGTTTGAACAGTGCTTTTGTTAGGCAATTTATCCGAACATGAAGAAGCGAGAAGACCCGCAAAAAGAATTAAAAGTAGTTTTTTCTTTGTGTACATACGATTTTTTTCTTAGCTTTGCAACCGGTTTCCGAATTGAAATTGCAATATTACAATAAAAAACGTTCATGATGAAGAATATAGGAAGATTTTTTTTGACAGCATTGAGCTTAGTGCTTGTTTCTCCGTTGTTTATGGCATGCGGAGATGATGAAATCGATGGTTGCGGACTTACGGTCGTCGTAAAAGATGCGACAAATCCCTCCAAAAGATTGACAGGAGCCCAAATAACCATATCGAAAGAAGCAGGAGATATTCGCAGAACCGGAACATCGGATATAAACGGAGAGGCATATTTCTTTTTCGACAATGAGGCTATCTTCGACATTGATGTGGCATATTCTTACATTGATTCCACCATCAGCCCCGACCCTTTGATTAGAAGAGGCAAAAGTACGGTTCGCTTGAAATACAATAAGACCATAACCAAAGACGTCTTGGTTGCAGAGTAGAGCCTCTTATCTTAAAGCTCGAAACTCAAAACCTTTTGCGGAATAAGTTTTCAAGACATTTTCAAGGCAGTAAAGCATATTTTTTTCTGCCTTGATGCTGTCGTGAAACAATACTATATCTCCCGAATGAAGATTGGAAACGTTCCTCAAACATTTCTCCGGACTCAATTTTCTATTGTAATCATAGCTGATGACCGTCCATAGGATTATTCTGTAACCCTGTTTCCTCAATTCCTTGATTTGTTTTACCGTAGGTCTTCCGTAAGGAGGTCGGAACAATTCCGAGCGACATAAAGTATTACATTGCTCCACATCATTCATGTATTTCTTGCAAGCAGTTGTCATTCCCTGCAAATGATGCATTGTATGATTACCAACGGCATGCCCATGCGAAATCACTTCCTTGAAACAATCCGGATGTTTCCTTATATTATCCCCTACACAAAAGAACGTGGCTTTCGCATTATACCTGTCAAGCAACTCCAACACCTTCGGCGTAACCTCCGGCACCGGTCCGTCATCGAAAGTAAGGTAAATCGCCTTATCCTCGCAGGGAACACCGAACTCGAAACAGCCGGAAAACAACCTTCTGACGAAGTAAGGTATCTTAGAAATCATCATCCGATACATCAAGAGCCTTTGTTATTTCCGAATACTCGAAGCCTCTTCCAATCAAAAAACTTATCGTTTTCTTCCTTTCCAAGGAATTTGCTTCGGATTTGCCGTTCGGCATTCTTTTTTCAAACAAACGACTTATGGTATTGTAGTATTCCTCCGGATCAATCTTATCGAGAGCCTTGCCAATGCAAATCGAAGAAATTTCTTTTGCTTTCAAGTGCATGGTGATTTTATTCCTGCCCCATTTGTTTTGATGAAACTTACTTACAGCAAACAAATCCGCATATCTTTGCTCATTTATAAAGCCTTCGGTTATCAATTCCGCAAGACAAATATCCGCTTCCTCTTCCGAAACTCCGTAAGAACGCAATTTTTTCTTCACATCGCTTTGGCAATGCTCCTCCTTCGCACAATAATCCTTTGCATATTCCAAAGCCTGTGTCAGAGTATAGAGTTTCTTTTGAGGCATACCGATATAATTTTTTGCAAAGGTAGCAATAAAAGCCAAGTCGGCATCCTCTCATACGCCTGTAACGTAAACCAAGATACCGACTTGACAATCGCTATCCCAAACCGATAGCGAAAAAATGCTTACTCGCTTTGAGTCTGCTTGTCTTTATCTGACAACATAAAAGAAAAAGGCAATGTCATTTGCATTCTGACATATTCGCCTCTCTGTTTGGCAGGATTCCATTTCGGCATGGATTTCACAACCCTCACAGCGGCTTCTCCACAACCACCACCTATGTCTCTGAGTACTTTTACATTGGTGATGGAACCATCGACCTCCACAACGAAACTCACATAAACCTTACCCTCTATCCCCTTTTTTTCAGCTTTTTCGGGATATTGCAAATTCTTTGCGATGAATTTGTACATTTCGTCCTGTCCTCCCGGGAAAGAAGCGAACTCTTCGACGAGGTTAAATGTCGTTTCTTCAGAAGTATCGTTTTCTGCGTCCCTGTTTTGTGCCGAAACCATACCGCCGCCAAGCAGTGCAATGGTCAACAACAATCTAACTGTTTTCTTCATAACTGATATGTTTTTGATTAATAATGAATAAGTTCGGCAAATCGGTGATTAGAAAGAAAGTAGGAATGAATTGAAGCTACGGAAGCAATTTTCCTATCAATCGAAATAATCACCGGGCAAAGGTAATAATATTTTCATTCGCTACAAACTTTTTTCAAGCAAATTTTAATGACATTCCAAAGAAAAAAATCCATTCTTGAAAACATCATGATACTTCAACTCCCTTTCAATCCGCAATTACGCAGGCACCATGCTTCCTTTCTTATCAAAAATATCTGCAAATCGCCCTGACAACAAAGACTTTATGCTCTTATGCACCCTGTTTTCTCTTCCCTGCTTTTGACAAGCCTCTACGCAAACGCCGTTTCCGCATTACTGAAACGCCCTTTGAGAAAATTAAAACGCCGAAAGAATTTCTTAGAACGGCGTTTGGGGAAATTCTTTCTGCCTTTTATTTTTGCAGTATTTTATTTGATCGTAAAGTTGATGGGAAAATATGGTTCTTGAACGGGATAAATATTTTTTAGGGTTTGGATTTGTCGAGATACGTTGCAAAATGGTTACTTTTGCAAATCGTCATATTCGAGAATTACAATGGAGAAGAAAAAATTATTCCTGATAGATGCCATGGCTTTGATTTATCGCAGTTTTTATGCGATGAACAAAAGTCCGAGAATGAACACCAAAGGTCTGAACACTTCGGCTGCTTTCGGTTTTTTCAATACTTTGCTAAGCCTGCTCAAACAACATAAGCCTTCTTATTTGGGTATAGCTTTTGATTTGCATGCTCCGACTTTTCGTCATGAGTGTTTTGCAGACTACAAGGCCAACAGAGAATCCACGCCTGAGGAAATCCGTCAGATGGAACCCTATATCCACCGACTGATCGAGGCAATGCACATACCGATGCTCTCTTGTGAGGGGTACGAGGCGGATGATGTTATAGGCACTTTGGCAAAAAAAGCGGCGAGAGAGGGATTCGAGGTATTCATGGTTACTCCGGATAAGGATTATGCCCAGCTCGTGGAGGAGAATATAAAGATGTTGAAACTCGGAAGAATGGGTGCGGGAGAGGAGATTTGGGGTGTCGATGAGGTTTTGCAGAGATTTGAAATCAAAGAACCGAAACAGGTTATCGATATTCTCGGATTATGGGGCGACAGTTCGGATAACATACCCGGAGTTCCCGGCATAGGAGAGAAGAAAGCCAAGGCTTTGTTGCAGCAGTTCGCTTCCATCGAAGAAATCGTTGAAAACAGCGACAAAATAGAGTCAAAGTCCGTTCGTAAAGCCATCGAAGAAAATAAGGAACAGGCTTTGCAATCCAAATTTCTTGCAACCATAGTATTGAATGTCCCTATTGAATTTAATCCGGAGACTCTTGCCATATCCGAACCGGATTTTGCTGCTTGCAGAAAGGTGTTTGACGAATTGGAATTCAAGGGACTTGCAAAAAGTTTCTTCGATTACTTCAAAGTAAGCGATAATCCAACAGAGAGAAACAACCTTTTCTCGCCAAACAATCAGGAAAGCCTGCAAGCGGATTTGTTTTCGGTTCAAACTTCATTTGAGAATATCGCGAATACTGCTCATGAATATTCAATGATAAGAACACTTGCGGAGCTGAATGTTTTGATTACGGAATTGCAAACGCTGTCTGCCGCAGCATTTCATTGCCATTATGTTGATGAACAAATATCGGGAATTGCAATAAGCATGGAAAAAGGCAAGGCTTCTTTTGTCGATTTGTCGGAATTTAATCAGGAGGAAATCGAACAAGTCTTACCGTTGATGAAAGCGACCTTGTTTGAAAACGAAAACATTTACAAAATTGCATACGACCTGAAAAAAGAAATGCATTCGCTTTCCAAGAAAGATATTTCGATAAAAGGTAAATGCTTTGATGTCCTTATAGCTCATTATTTATTGGACTCGGAAGCTGCACATCGCTTGGATTTGCTGAGTGAAGGTTTTTTGAATTACAGAATGCTTGAACCTGCAGCTGTTTTCGGCAAATCGAGTAAATCCATTCAAAGAAATATTCTTGTGGAAGGAGATTTGCAAAAGGGGAATTATTGTTCTGAAACGGCTGATATCATATTCCGCCTCAGAGATATATTAGAGAGAAAATTGGAAGAGAACAATCTGTCATCGCTTTTCTACAATATAGAAATGCCTTTGGTGGAGGTGCTTTTCTCCATGGAAAAGACAGGCGTGAGAATAGATACCGAGGAATTGGCAGCGTTCTCCGTAAAACTCGGAGAAAAAAAAGAGGAATTGGAAAGGGGAATTTATGACTTGGCAGGCTTGGAATTCAATATCTCTTCGCCCAAACAAATGGGAGAAGTACTGTTCGAACGATTGCAGATTGCCGGAAATGCAAAAACAAAGAAGACTGCCACGAAACAGTTCTCCACTGCAGAAGATGTATTACAGAAATACATTCACGTACACCCTATAATACCTCTGATTTTGGAGTATCGGACGCTGTCCAAATTGAAAAGCACATACGTAGATGCCCTTCCTGCTTTGGTATCTCCGAAAAGCGGACGAGTGCATACGAGTTTCAACCAAGCTGTTACCGCAACCGGAAGATTATCTTCCAATAATCCTAATTTGCAGAACATTCCCATAAAAACGGAACTTGGCAAAGAGATACGCAGGTGTTTTGTGCCTGCGGACGATGAGCATGTACTCTTGGCAGCAGACTATTCGCAGATAGAATTAAGGATAATTGCTTCATTGAGCGGAGACGAACATCTCTGCAGTGCGTTCAAAAACGGAGAGGACATACACCTTGCAACAGCCGCAAAGATATATGGTTTGGATTCTTCTCAAATAACGAAACAGATGAGAGCCAATGTGAAGAGCGTGAACTTCGGAATAATTTACGGAATTTCGGCTTTCGGACTTTCCAATCAGCTCGGCATATCGAGGAAAGAGGCACAAAGCCTGATAGATCAGTATTTCGAGAATTACCCGCAGGTTGCCGATTACATAGAACAGTGCAAGCAGAAAGCAAGACAAAAAGGCTATGCCGAAAGTATGTGTGGCAGGAAACGCTATCTTAAAGACATCAACTCAGGAAATGTAAATCTCAGAGCCTTTGCCGAAAGGAATGCCGTCAATATGCCTATACAGGCATCAAGTGCCGATATGATTAAAATTGCAATGACGAATATTTACCGTAGATTAAAGGAAGATAACTTGCAATCGAAGATGATATTACAAGTTCATGACGAATTGGTTTTCGATGTCTGCAAGTCGGAACTTGAAAAGGTAAATAAGATTGTCGTAAATGAGATGACGAACGCCTTGAAACTTGAAGTCCCTATAGTGGTTGACGCTAAGAGTGGAGTGAATTGGTTGGAAGCTCACTGATTTCCGGCTTCAACTTCCAGCGTCTATGACTCCAAAGCCAGTATTGGGGATTTTTGCGTATCATATCCTCTGTTCTTGATGCTATATCTTCTATTATGCGACCGTATTGCGTTTCTCGCGGAGTTGTGGTAAGGATTTCAAAGCGTACTTCGTAGTATCCCCTTTTTCTTTTCTCGACACGATAAAACAAGACAGGAAAATCATACTTCTTGGCAAAGTATTCCGCACCGTAAATCAAAGCCGTGGGTCGGTTAAGAAAGTTTGCCCAATAGCATCTCTTTGAATTATTCGGGCTTTGGTCAGACAACAACATATAGGCACAGGGTATTCTTTTTGCATGGTAGTTTTCCATTATCGGGCGAACATTGTCTGCATAACAGACTTCGGTTCCATATCTTGTTCTTTTTCTGAAAGCCAGCTGTTCAAAGGTCTTATTGCTCATTCTTTTCCCGACCCCTATGCCGTGATGACTTATTTGCATATCCAAACTTGCCACCATATATTCCCAATTATTATAATGTGCAGATGCCAAGACGATACTTTTGCCTCGTTCGTAGAAAGCATTCGGCAATTCCGCATTTACACATTTATATCTCTTCAAAAGATTTTTCTTAGAGATGGTAAGCATTTTCACAGCCTCCACAAGCAGGTCTGCAAGATGAGCATAGTATTTATTCCCCAAGCTGTTTATTTCTACTTTACTTTTTTCCGGAAAAGAA
>URCX01000064.1 GCA_900546465.1 uncultured Bacteroidota bacterium
CAAGGCTTTCAATAAGTTCAGGTCCGATTTTGGCATCGGACAGCATCTTATCCAAATCCTGTGTTCCGGAGTATCCTCCTTGTCCGCCCGCATTATTTGTTTGTGAAATAGCTGCCTCTTTATCTTTTTTCTTATCTTTCTTTTTGTCTCCCGCATGTATATCGTCCATTCCTGCCAATTCAGGGAAAACCAAACTCCAATCATACGTTACGTGCAAAGGTTCAAACGCTGATACGAAGAATATCACTGCCTCAATACCCATACCTATAATCAACATGGTAGTACCACCCGGCCAGTGGTTTATTTTGAACAATGCTCCCACAATAACCACTGACGCACCTATACCGTACAACTTAGCGGTTAACTCCTTGTAAAACTTACTTCTTACGAAATTATCTATAAAACCCATATCAAATAAATAGTTTAATTGTTTAATGTCTTTTTGCTTGACTAATTGTTTCTATATACATTGGAAGATGTCTTAGGATTATCACCTCTTACTCTGCCTAAGTAAGATTGAACGCAACGGAAGCCTATGTAACTCTTTCCGGAGTCTTGGTATTCATAGGAACGAGTTGCTGTTTGAATGAAATATTTCTGATCTTTCCAAGAACCGCCTCTGACGGTTTTTCTCTTCATCTGAGGAGTATCGTCTTCCGCTGCATTGTAAATGTTGACTTGATTCAAGTCATGAGCGTAATTGTATGCGGATTCATTGTATGCGTCTTCACACCATTCTGCTACGTTTCCTGCCATATCATACAATCCGAAGCCGTTCGGTGCGTAGTGTGCAACCAAAATAGGAGTTACTCCGCCGTCATCGCCATAGTTTCCTCTCAAAGGTTTGTAGTTTGCGATGAAGCAACCGTTACCGTTGCGAACATAAGGACCGCCCCAAGGATAAGGAGCTCCGTCAACACCGCCTCTTGCAGCATATTCCCATTCTGCTTCGGTCGGTAAACGGAAGTCTTCCATTCTTGCATAATCTTGTTTGGATAGATAATTATTCATCATCAATGTTCTCCATACCGAGAATGCTTTTGCCTGACGATAAGATACACCTACAACAGGATAGTTATCATAGCGAGGGTGGCTGAAATATGAACGAGTTGCTGCGTCATTGTAAGAGTAAGCATAGTCATGTATCCAGCACAATGTATCAGGATATACGTTTATCACTTCTTTTTTGAAGAATTTATCTCTGTTTTTTAAGCTGTTCGGTCTTGAAGCAAAAGAAGAACCTCTGTACTCTTCGGCAACTTGCGTAGAAGAGTTGAAGTCTTTCCTGCTTGCAGCTCTTAAATCCATCCAATAGTATTCAAAGTTCAACTTTCTTGCATCTACCTGCATTTTGTTGTAGAACCTTTCATCGGTAGGAACGAATAATTCAGACAAAGCCTCCCTTTCATCGGCATTCTTCATTGACCAATCGATTTTTGCTTTCCAGTTAATCATAGGAGTTTCATATTCTTCACCCCATTGGTCTGCTTCTATCAAATAAGTCTCGGGACTTACTTCTCCCAATAAACGATAAGCCAAAGAGTCTCTCACCCAATATACAAATTGACGATACTCATTGTTGGTTATCTCAGTTTCGTCCATCCAAAAAGATTGAACTTGTACTGTTTTTGGTTGATGGTCATACAATTTATAAGCATCTTCATCGGCTGCACCCATAAGGAAACTTCCTTGCGGAATATCAACCATTCCATAAGGTTGCATATCCAAAAAGTTAGGTCTGTCCTGTACTCCTATCAACTCGCCTTTGTCAGAACTGCTGCAACCAAATGCGAGTAAGGCTGCCGAAATTAACAAAACTACACGTCTCATGGCGTCCAATATTTTTTCAAATTCTTACTACGTTTTCTATTGTCGTTTTACGCTCATTCTCCTTTTAAGGTTTCAAAAGAGCCTTACATTCTTCTTGTATTTCTATATATCGTAGGAGGTTTAGGCGGGTTCTCTATCTTGAAACAGAATCTTGCGAAAAGTTCCAAAGAGCCTGCTGATTGTGTAGAAATTCTCGATGTAGGAATATCGTATGAAACTCCCACCTTGAAATCTCCGAAAGCAATGCCTCCCAATATTATTATTGCGTCCTGCACTCTGTATGTGATACCTCCCCAAAACCTATGCTCCCATTCCAACAAAGCAGAAGCGTCCAACTGATAGGCTGATTTTGAGGAAAAATCTGTTTTCAATAAAGCCGAGGGCAATACCCTCAATGAAGGATATGCAGGCACTGTCCATTCATAGCCTGCAAGGATATAATAGAATCTTCTGTTATCCCATTTTAACTTTGTACTTGCGGTTTGCATGAGTTTGGAAGAAGACAAACCTATGTACAACTGTCCCGGTATTTGATAATAAATGCCGGCACCCAAGTCAAATAGAAAGTCCTCTTGTTTTGTCGGGTCTGACAAAACGGGGTCGTTGGACGATGTTATTTGGTCATCTTCCGTGAATTGATCGGCTCCTATCAACTTGGACATATCCAAACTCGAATTGAATAATTGTGCTTCAATACCTATCGCAAGATTACCCCTTGGAAATTGAATTCTGAAAGCATAATCTATCTTGGCATGCAAATTGTTCCAAAAACCTATTTTGTCGGAAATTACAGTTGCTCCAATACCTCCATGCAGGAATCTTACAGGCATATCGAAGGACAAATTCATTGTCTCTCCGCCGGAAGCCCCTGTTTTTTCTCCTCGTGCATCGGTCAGATTCAAGCCCATCCATTGATTTCTGTAAAAGCCGGTAAAACATATAGCACCATTGCTTCCGGCATATCCCGGATTATAGGAAAGTCTGTTAAACATATATTGAGAGAATTGAGGTTCTTGTTGAGCCTGCAAAACGCCGCAGCATGCAAAGCATACGACCAAGGCTGTTACCCATGAACGTCTCTTCTCTGATATATCGAACTGCCTATACATAAATTGTAATAGTAGATTCATGCATTTCAATTTTTGTACTCCCCATTATTACAGCATAACAAGCTACCATAGAAAGTAGTCGTGCAAAGGTAACTAAATTCTGTATAAAAAAGAAACCTCTGTCCGCATTTTTCTTTCTCTTTTTTCTTCTTTTATCGTTCTTTCCTTTGATTGCCAATATGTTAAATGGTGATTTAATCATCTTTCTTTTTAATCAGATGAGCCAAAGGATACCGCTTTTTCAACTCTTCTACCGCTTCTTCGGCTGCTTTTTTTGAGATGAACGGACCTATATTTATATAGTAGAAGCTCTCGTTATACACTTTTACCGCCTTTGATAACTTCTGATATTCCGCAGGCAACTGATGTATTATCATTCGCACTTCGTTTTGATTGCCTGCCGTTGCTAACCTGACGTAATATGTGAACAAGAACGTCTGTTCGTACTTATTGCCTTTTGCAAAAATCACAGAATCGAGGTATCTGTTCCTTACACTGTCGTTAAACTCCGCTCTATCGAACATTTCAAATAATTCGTCCTGTTTTTCCCATAATTCCATATACTCGTTTCCCAAAACCTCCACTTTGACTTTTGCAGTTCCTGTTTTATGCAGTAAAATTCTTTGGGCAGCCAAGTATGACAAATCAATAACCCCGGAACGCGGACATCTGTCATTTATCCTCAACAAGACCGACCTTCCGTTAGTCAAATGAGTAACTCTCACCAAGGTATTCAGAGGCAGGGTACGATGAGCAGCAGTATATTTCTTTTGGGAAAAAATCTCACCCGAAGAAGTCTTCCTGTTCTCAAACTTATTATGGTAGTAGGTGGCATAGTTGTCAAATCCTTTCACATTCTGGGAAAGGAGACCTGCACTTAGCAAGCACAACAAAACATAAATCGAAAATAACCTTACCACGCTTTGGCATCTTCGTGAAACCATTGCCCCTGCAATCGCAGAACCTGTTCTATCACATCTCTGACACAACCGTGTCCGCCTGTTCTGCGAGAAATATAATCGGCAACCGCTTTTATTTCTTCTGCTGCATCAGCGGGACAAGCTGCTACGCCGACAACTTTCATTACGTCATAATCAGGAATATCATCTCCCACATACAGCACTTGCTCCGCTTTCAAAGATTTCTCTTTCAAGAAATTCTCAAATATTTCCATCTTGCGATGAGAACCCAAATACACGTCCTCCACACCCAACATCTTCATTCTTGCCTGTATGCTCGTGCCATTTCCACCTGACAAGACTGCCACCGTATAACCTTTCCTCAAAGCATACTGAATGGCATACCCGTCCTTGACATTACCGCTTCTGACTATGATTTTATCATCAGCCGACCAAATATTGCCATCGCTTATTACTCCGTCATAGTCAAAAACGAAAGCTTTTATATCATGTAACTTTGCTTTGTAATTCATAAGCCTGCGAAATAAGAATGTCCCATCAAATAATTCTGTACATAATCCCTTACACCCTCTTCCAAAGAATGAAACTCCTTTTTGTATCCTGCCATTCTCAACTTCTCCATCTTAGCCTCCGTGAAGTATTGGTACTTATCCCTTATATCAAGCGGAATGTCTATATACTCTATCTTGACAGCTTTATTCATAGCCGCAAAAGTAGCAGCTGCCAAGTCGTGGAAGCTCCTTGCCTTTCCGCTGCCGAGGTTGTAAATGTCGGACTTGGGTTTGTTAGTCATCATATAGTAAAGCACATCGACCACATCTTTCACATACACAAAGTCCCTCATCTGCCAACCGTCCTTGTAATCTTCCCTATGGGAACGGAACAACTTTACCTTTCCGCATTCGTTGATTTGCTCGAAAGAATGCAATATAACAGAAGCCATTCTGCCCTTGTGATACTCATTCGGGCCATAGACATTGAAGAATTTGAAACCTGCCCAGAAAGGAGGCATCTTTTCCTGCTTCAAAGCCCAAACATCAAACTCCTGCTTCGATCTTCCATAAGGATTTAACGGCTTTAAGTCGGGAATTAAAGCCAAGTCGTCATCATATCCCAATTCACCGCCGCCGTACGTAGCCGCCGAAGAAGCATACACCATCGCAATACCGTTCTCCGCACAGATACGCCAAATACTCTTGGTATATTCAAGATTCAGATTGACAAAAACCTTCCAATCAAATTCCGTAGTATCTGTCCTTGCTCCCAAATGATATACACACTCCACAGCCTCAGCGTTCTTCTCAAACCAATTCAAGAACACCCTTCTGTCTATTTTCTCTGCATATTTCAAAGCAGAATAATTCTCCGCTTTCTCTTTTTTTGAGAAGTCATCAACGATGATAACGTCCTTGCGACCCTCCGCATTCAATTTTCCAAGCATACAACTGCCGATAAAACCGGCAGCACCAGTCAATACAATCATATCTATACAATAATATATATGTCAGTTTATACAGTCGTTTGACGAAACAAGTTCCAAAGTTTTCTCATAAACCTCTCTCCATGACTTCCATTCCATTTCGTCCGATAAACTTTCATTATGCCATATACTTATAAACCTACCATTAACCTTTCTCACCTCTTCGACAAGCTCCCTTATTTTATCAAATGCCTCCTTAGGCCGGAACTTCAAGCCGTTTTTGAGAGCCACGTCCATACAAGCAAACGGGTAAATTCTCAATTTAGTTTCAAAATCCAGAGCCAAATCATAAAAATTGAAACTGTTGCAAATGCCGGCACGGAACCCGATCTCATCGGAATAACCCATAGAAAAGTCTCTTTCAATATTGTTATCAATCAGATTTCTATACGATTCCGGCAAACGAAACCTCAAATAATGGAACCTGCTGCGATGTATCGGTTTATGCAGAATCGATTTCAGCATTCTCACCTGCTCGTTAATCTGTTCCGGCTCTTCCAAACATTCATACGAAGGGTGTATTCCGACCTTGGCATAATCGCACAAAGACTTGACCAATCCTTGAAATCTGCGATTATACGGACTTATATTCTTGTTGAACTGTCCGTAGTAACCGAACAACACAAAGAATACCGTCCTCACTTTATACTTCTTTATCGTGTAAATAATATAGTCAAACGTATCATAAGGATCTGCAGCCTTGCCCATCAATACCCCTATACGCCTGTTGCACAAGGCGAAATTACCCCTCAGAAAGTCTTTGCACAAACCACCTGATGTTCTGAAAAAACCCTTACCTATATAAGAATAAGCCGAATCCACATCTATCGTATTCAAGAAAGAAAAGCAGTTTGCCTTATGTGGCAAATCGGGATACGCCGATAAAATTTCCTTCTTCAACTCCTCAACCCATATATTCACCACCGGCTTTTGCAAGAAGCCTTTCTTATAAGCCAAACTATCCTCGGCACAGAAACGGGAATGTTCGTCCTTGATGAAAGGCAGATATTCCTCATATCGGGAGACGAAATAAAACACAGAAGCCAAAACATCATAATTGCAAACCGAAGTCTGCGAATAAGTCCTGAATATATAAGGCAGCCCGTCTTGCTCAAAATAATCCAAATCCAAAACTTCTATCGTCGTTTGGAACAAAACATCTGTACACCTCAAAAACACCTCATTGCCCAAATTCTCTCTGCAATACGAAAACTTGGCACCCTCATAAGCCATAAAATATTCCCTGTCCGTAGTTATGGAATACTCTATGCCCATCATCTCGTCGAATATCAAATTCAACGTATAACCCAAACGGTTTGTCATCTTGCCGGCATAAATCAGCAACATAAGCCCTACCTTAATTCAAAATCATTACCCAAGTACTTCCGTCTCACCTCCTCATCTTCCGCCAGCTCATGCGGAGTGCCGTGTTTGAAGACATTACCCTCAATCAACAAATAAGCCCTATCCGTTATGGAAAGAGTTTCATGCACATTATGATCGGTTATCAGCACACCGATATTTCTGTCTTTCAACTCCCGAACAATATGCTGAATATCCTGTACTGCAATAGGATCGACCCCTGCAAAAGGCTCATCTAAAAGAATAAACTTCGGGTCTGCAGCCAAAGCCCTTGCGATCTCGCATCTGCGTCTCTCACCCCCCGAAAGCTGATTGCCCTTATTCTTGCGGATATGCACCAAACTGAACTCCTGCAAAAGCGACTCCATCTTTGCCATTCTCTCGGAAGCATTCATTTTTCGGAACTCCAAAATAGCCATTATATTATCCTCCACAGACATATTTCTGAACACCGAAGCCTCCTGCGCCAAATAGCCTACGCCGAGTTGCGAACGCTTATACATAGGCATAGACGTTATATCCGTCTCATCAAGAAAAACCTTACCTGCATAAGGACGAATCAAGCCCGTCATCATATAAAACGTCGTTGTCTTTCCCGCACCGTTAGGTCCCAACAAGCCTACAATCTCCCCCTGACTCACCTCAATGGAAACACCCTTTACAACAGTCCTTTTCCTGTATTTCTTGACAATATCCTCTGTATATAGCCTCATCGCAAATTCCTTTGAAACCACAAAGGTAAGAATAATCTGCAAAAGAACAGGCATGCTTGCTCGACACTTTGTTGCATGCCGGAGTATCGGTAATCGGATAAACAGCCACGAAATCTTGTTTGTTTTGCTTTTTAAGTGGCGGAAACGGCAGCTTATCGCCTCAAAACCTGCTGCCGCCCTTTCCACCCTTGACGGCAACTTGAAAAATTGACACTTTTACATCAGAAAACTGACACTTTTATAGTAGAAAATTGACACTTTTTGACTACAAAATTGACACTTTTGCACTACAGAATTGACACTTTTTCACCCTAAAAGTGTCAATTTTCTCACCTTCCCATCAAGCTTGCAGACAATAGGCTCAACTTCAAGCATTTTCCCATCAGGTTCTGCGACGATTAAAACAGAGCGAAAGGGCAAGAAAAAAGCCTCGGAGGTTCTCACCTGCGAGGCTCACATAAATAATATATACTTAAATCATGAAAAAATCTATCGGATAATCACCTTTTGCGATTGTACGGCTTTGCCGCTCTGTACTTTTATCACGTATGCTCCTGCCGCTACGCCTTCGATGTTGAAGTTCCTTGCGGTGGTTTCATATACCTTTTGTCCCAAGGTGTTATATACTTCCGCCTTTATGTTCTTTCCGCCTTCGATGATGATGTTGCGGTTGTTGTTTCGGATTGAAAGGTCTGCCACTTTCTCGACATCGGTGATGGATACGTTCTTCTCGCCTATCTTCAATTTGAAGCGGTCGGCATTCTCTCCGCTTGCGATTTCGACGGTGTAGGTGTCGCCTTGGTTCATCGCTATCTCTTCTTCACCGTCAAGCAGAACAAGGCTGTATCCCTCGGGTATGTTATCGGCAATGATTTCAACGCTTCGTGCTTCGCCTGACTTGATGTTCATTGTTGCAGTATAAGGCAGGCTGTTCACTTCTTCCTTGCAAAGATTGATACCCTTGCAAATCAAATAAGGCTCTGCCAAGCTGCCGTCGCCGAATAATTTATTGGCGTCGAAAATGTCGTAATCCTCTCTTGCCGCTTCGTTCTTTGCAAACATCACAGGAACTTTGTAGCCGTCGGTGGATACGGAGACGGTCAGGAAGTCTCTCTTGGCAACTGCGGATTTAGCGGCAGGACTGTTGCTATAACCCTTTATCATGTTTTTGTCAAAGGTGAAAGAAGTTTCTCCATCTTTCATATTCAACATAAATCCGCGACCGGCAGGGACTGATGGCAAGTTTGTAGACCAAGTCTTCAATTCTGATACATATACATATAACGACTGTCCTTGTACAGATACGGAGTTTACAACAGCCGATGGATCTATTGCAGCAGGGTAAGGATTTGCCAATGCCATCCATCTGCCTGCGGAATCACTGCCGGTAACATTATTCGTTACAGTAAGCGAACGGTTCACTGTCTGTCCTGTTACTATAGGAGAGTATGCATCGCTGCTGTAAGCCATTATGCTGTTTCCTGCCTGTATTTTGTCTTGCTGTTCATCATTATAGTGAAGGAAGTTGTCCTCATTCCATTTGTTTTCTCCATACTTGAATGCCAATGCCCATATATCCGGAGCGTCAGATGCCGCAAGAGGAGCTAAATCACTCTCTCCCTCAACAGGGAAACCTATAAGAGTCCAAAAGTTAGTTAAAAGTGTTTGAGTTCTAAGACTTGCACGAACGGCATTGTCCGTTTTGTTGATAAGGTTGCCTCCGTATTGTATTTCTATTTCTATTCCATCAGGCAAGGTAACACCGGGCTCTATGCTTACACTTGTGCTACTCCTTATTATGTATTTAGGAACGTCGGCTTCGCCCGTTCTTTGCCATGTGTATGCACGATCGAAGCGACCGCTTCCTATGTTTTCGTACCTGCCGTTAGTGAAGTTCATCTTCTTAGGTGTCGTTGCGTGGACGATTTGTCCGTTGCTTACTGTGAAAGCAGGCGGGTTCAAGCCATCATTCAGATAATTCGCCGTTTGAGTAATATTCTCGGGGTTTACATCGGAGAATATCGTTGCACATTTCGATGTGTCTGTGCTGTTGGAAATCTCATTCACGTTCGTATTATCCTGAGTCTGCACCACTCCCATAAGTTTCAGTGCGAAATTGCTTTCGATGGCTGAGTTCCTGATTGCGGTATGCGGAGTATGTTGATCTACTTTGGAATAAACCAAGCCGCAGATGTGGGCGTTGACATTTCCTGCCATGTTAACATAGCCGTCGCTCACCATGCAAGCCTTAACCGATGAACCATTCGCTCTGCCTATCAGACCGGAAGCGTAACGATTTGAGTTGCTGCCGTAGAGGTCTATCTTGCCGCTGAATGAGGAGTACTCAAGTGTATCGCCATGGCTTACACCCACCAAGCCTCCCACCTCGCCTGCCCAAGTGCCGGGATTGAAAGAGATGGAGCAGTTATCGACACCGCAGCAAAAGACGGTGGATGTCCATGAGGACGAAGCCAGGATACCTGCAAACAGGACGGAAGCGTTTGCCGATACTGAGAGAGAGGAGGCAAATACGGATATTGTGTCGAGTCTTCCGCCTCCTATCGATACTGCCAATATGCCGGAGGATTGAGCGGTTTGCACATCTATGCCGAAAAGCGTTACGTTCTTTACGCTTCCTGACAGTGTTCCGAACAAAGCCGTGTTTTGCTTTCTATCGGCAGTGATACAATGACCACCTCCGTCATAGTGTCCGGAGAAGTCTATGGCTTTGAAGGCGTTCTGCCCACCGAATGTCAGGTTAGCAATCTGCTTATAATACTTGCTGCTGTATTGTTCTCCTCCCATTTTGTTGAACTGCTCGGCAGTTGCAATCAAGTATGGGTCGCTTTGCGTTCCGCTACCTCCTGCAAATTGTGCCATAGCCTTTCCGCCGGACAATATGGCAAGGGAGAATAGGACTGTCGCTAAAAATAATCTTTTCATGATACTATTCCTCCTCCTTTTTACTGTTACGATAAATCTTTACTCCGGCAAAGCCTCCTGCCAAACCCA
>URCX01000065.1 GCA_900546465.1 uncultured Bacteroidota bacterium
GTATTTATATGACATAATAAAGCGTTTTTGCTTATATTTGAGAGTGCGAAATCTGGACAATTTCGTTAATAACCAATCAATGTAAAGCAGTAAACGCTCACGATGATTATTCGTGGGCTTTACTTATTTGATTGGTTAGGTAGTCCAGAACCTCGCATTCTGATAAGAAGAAAAAGTCCCACGTTTTTTATGTCCGTACGCAAAGGGAAGAAACAAAGCGGGCGAAGTTCGCAAAATATAAATCGTCTTTGGGACTTGGGCGGAGATAAAAACAAGTAAAATCAATTAAACCGATGAGCCGATGGGATATAACCGGCATGAACAGAAATGGATAATACTTTTGTAAAGTGTCCAAAATGCGGTAACGAATACCCAATGGATAACAAGAAATGCCCGGATTGTGAAACGTCAAATCCGACATTAAATGAACCAAGATTAACCGAAATGGGAGTGGATAGTTTTGATGTGGATAATTCCGCCGAGAAATGGTTAAAAAACATTACAGATGGAATTTTAGCAGTCTGCATAATTGCAGCCGTTATCATTCTTCTTGCTACATTCACGGGCGAAATGAATGTAGTACTCGGATTATCGTCTTCTTTGTCGATGCTTGTCGGCAGTTTAGTCCTACGTTTCTTCGTTTATGTGATTTGCAACATATCCGAAAAATTATCCCAAATCAGTAATCAGATAGCAAGTAAAAAGTAAGCACTATGAAAAAAGTAGTATTTTCACTCATCACTTTTGTGATGTTTTCGGTGTCGGTTTTTGGTCAAATAATGACCGAAAAAGAGTTGAGAAAATATGCCATTGAACGTTATAGCGACGATTGGGAAAAAGCTGCTCAAAATATAGCTTCACAAGCTACACTCGATAAGAATGGTGCGTTGTCTTTTTCGCAGATAATTGATGCAAAAGGTAAGACCAAAGACCAACTCTATGTGATTTTGAATTACTGGTTCTCGACAACGTTCAAAGATGCCAAAAACGCTATCGAACTCAACGACAAAGAGACAGGTACTATCATTGCAAAAATCGGAATAGGAAGAATTGCAGAAGGATTTACATACCGTAAACATCTCAATGCAGAACCGATTTTGAAATGCGATATAAAAGATGGAAAAGTAAGAGTTACTTATACTGTGCAATCATATTTGTACCGAGATAATCGTCCACGAAGAGACGAGTGGTTTATATCTGATTGCTACCCATTCAACTCCAAGAGTAAACACAACAAAAGCATGTGTTGCGAAGCACTTGTGCAAGTCGTTGCTTATTCCAATGTCATAATGCAAAATATCGAAGAGAGCATTAAAAACGGAGTTATCGGAAACGAAACCGAAGAATGGTAAATAATTCCCGTATAAACTCAAAAGAGCGGTGTAATGCCGCTCTTTTTTCGTATTGCAAAGGTTTATTGTCTTATATGTGCAAGGTGTGTTTTCTTATATGTTTTTGTTTGAAGGAGGTGTGGAACGATGTGCATTGATGTTTCGTGTTCCCGATAAGGCGAGACGTATGTCGGTTGAAATTTTCGAGGCGGGTGAACCGTATGTTGCGGATAAGTGTTACCTTTGTGGAAAATTTCAAACAAGCAAGGATATGAAGAGTATAAAGGATGTAAACTTCGCAGGCAGAAAGGTTCTGTTGCGTGTGGATTTCAATGTGCCGGTTGACGAGCATAAAAATATAACCGACGATACGAGGATATGTGAGGCAATGCCTACTGTCAACAAACTGTTGAACGACGGGGCTTCCATTATATTGATGGCTCATTTCGGCCGTCCGAAAAAAGGCGGTTTTGAAGCCGATTTGAGTTTGAAGCCTGTGGCAGATTATTTGTCGGGTATCATCAAAAAGCCTGTGGTATTCACTCAAAGCCTTGACTTTACCGAGATAAAATCTTTGGCAAACGGTTTGAAGGGTGGAGATGTAATGATGTTGGAAAACATTCGCTTCTACCCCGAAGAGACAAAGGGCGATGTGGAATTTGCAAAGACTTTGGCTTCTTTGGGAGATTGCTATGTGAATGACGCATTCGGTGCAGCTCACAGGGAGCATGCTTCAACGGCTACGATAGCCCGTTTCTTCCCTAAGGACAAGTATTTCGGTCTTTTGATGGAGCATGAAATTCTTAACCTTACCCGTTTGATGACAAAGCCTGCAAAGCCTTTTACTGCCATAATCGGCGGCAGCAAAATCTCCTCCAAGATAGATGTAATCAAAAATCTGTTGCCTTTGGTCGATAATCTGATTATAGGAGGCGGCATGAGCTATACTTTTGCAAAGGCTGCGGGAAAACGTATAGGCAATTCGATTTGCGAGGACGACAAATTGCAGGTGGCTTTGGATTTGAAGGAAGAGGCAAAGAAAGAGAATGTAAAACTTTACCTGCCTGTGGATATATTGGCGGGTGATTCTTTCTCTAATGATTGCAATGTGAAGTATTGTTCCGAAGTGGATATTCCCGATGGTTGGGAAGGAATGGACGCAGGCGATAAGACGATAGAATTATTCGGCAAGGTAATTCTCGAATCCTCCACAATACTTTGGAACGGTCCTGTCGGAGTGTTTGAATTTGAGACCTTTGCCAAAGGAACCAACAGTATTGCAGAATTTGTTGCCAAAGCAACCGAGAAAGGAGCCTTTGCGGCAGTCGGCGGTGGCGATAGTGTTTCCGCAGTCAAGAAATCAGGATTTGCAGATAAGATTTCATATATCTCCACAGGCGGAGGAGCAATGTTGGAATACTTGGAAGGAAAGACTTTACCGGGAATAAAGGCCATAACGGACTGATTTTATAAGGATAAGAAGCAATGAGAAAAACAGCAATAGTTACAGGAGCAAGTTCAGGCATCGGCAGAGCGCTTGCAATCAAGTTAGCCGAAAACGGATACGACCTCGTGATTACGGGAAGACGAACAGACAGACTTGCCGATTTGGAGAAGGAATTGAAGAAAGCAGGGGCTGATGTATTAAGCCTCGGTTTCGATGTCAGCAAATGCGAAGAAGTGAAATCCAATCTCGGAACGCTTTCCGGCAAATGGGCAAAGATTGATTTGCTTGTGAACAATGCCGGCGGTGCTTTGGGGAAAGAGCCTATTCAGGAAGGTGCCATAGAGGATTGGGACAGAATGATAGATACCAATGTCAAGGGTTTGCTGTACGTAAGCAGGATAATACTTCCGATGATGTGCCGAAATAATGGCGGTCATATAGTCAACCTCTGTTCCATCGCAGGCAAACAAGTCTATGCAGAGGGCAATGTTTACTGTGCCTCTAAACATGCGGTTGATGCCATAAGCAAAGCAATCAGAATCGACGCACTTCCATACGGGGTTAAGGTAACAAACATCTGCCCGGGAGCCGTTGAAACAGAATTTTCAATAGTAAGATTTCATGGAGACGAAGAAAAAGCGGCAGCAACATACAAAGGCTTCACACCGCTTACGGCAGAGGATATAGCAGATACAATATATTATTGCGTATCTCTCCCTGCACATGTCTGCATCAATGATTTGACAATAATGCCTACGGCACAAGCCGACTCGGCTCACTTTTTCAAGAAATAGAAACCGATGTACGATAAAATAATAGACGAAGGCAATCCCGACAGTGCTTTGAGTGTAAAGAGTGCAATGGGCAAAAAACCTTCCGACATCAACTCAGAGTATCTTGCAAAGCTGAAAAAGCGTAAGGAAATCAGCGTTGACGAGTATGTGGAGGGTATATTGAATTCCGACAGGGTGATGTTGTCGCAGGCAATCACCCTTGTGGAAAGCAATCTCGCCAAACACCAGCAAAAGGCTCAGCGAATAATCGAACGCTGTTTGCCTTATGCAGGAAAGAGTATAAGAGTCGGCATAACGGGAGTACCCGGTGTTGGTAAGAGTACGACTATTGAAGCATTGGGAGTCAAGCTCACTCGCAGCGGACACAAGTTGGCAGTCTTGGCAATAGACCCTACGAGCGAGAAAACCAAAGGAAGCATATTGGGAGACAAGACCCGTATGGAGGAATTGGCGAATGACCCGAACGCATTCATTCGTCCCTCTCCTTCGGCAGGCAGTTTAGGCGGCGTTGCCCGCAAAACACGTGAGACGATAATCCTTTGCGAAGCAGCCGGCTTCGATGTGGTTTTCGTGGAGACTGTCGGAGTGGGACAAAGCGAAGTTGTAGCTCATTCAATGGTCGATTTCTTCCTGCTTTTGCAACTTTCCAATGCAGGAGACGAGCTTCAAGGTATCAAGAGAGGCATTATGGAAATGGCAGACGCCATTTCCATAAACAAAGCCGAGCTTGACCCCGAGCGGGCTGAACTTGCGGCAACGCAATACCGCAGTGCCCTTTCTTTGTTTCCAAAGAACGAGAACGGTTGGAAGCCGATTGTATTCACCTCATCGGCATATACAGGCAGCGGAATAGAAAAAATGTGGGAGACTGTGATGGATTACGTTGCCCAAACCAAGGCAAACGGCTTCTTTTACAAGAAAAGAAACGAACAAAACCTCAGAATACTTACCGAAACCATCAACAACACTCTTACGGAACGCTTCTATGATTCATCTTTCGTTGAAGAACGTTTGGAGAAACTGAAAAACGATGTATTGGAAGACCGCATCTCTGCATACATGGCAGCACAAAAATTATTGGACGGGTATTTTGAAAGTCTGGCAAAGTAAGTTGATATGATTAAAATCGGATTACGGAATTTCTTAGGCTTTATCGGAGTATTTATTTTGCTGTCCGCATGTTCGCTCAGCAAGAAAGAGAAAGTCGTAAAGGCAGATGACACAATGCTTTTCAATAACGAATGGAGGCTTGTGAAGATGGGTTCCAAGAATATGAAATATGAAGAGGGTTGTGAGCCTATAACCCTCTTGCTTACTTCGGAACCGGAAAATGTAAGCGGATTTTCGGGTTGCAATCGCTACTTCGGTAAGTTCGCAACCAAGAAAAATAAACTTTCTTTCAAGCAAATGGCTTGTACATTGATGGCTTGCCCGCAACAGGACATGAATTTGGAAGACAGGTATCTGCAATTACTCGACAAGGTTAACTCTTTCACCCTGCAGAATGATACTTTGATGTTGCTGAAAGACGATAAGGTATTGTTGATTTTTGAGAAATAACATGCTTTACAGCCTTTTGACAAATCGGAAACACAAAGACGCTGATGTTTTGTGAAGTTATATTGCCGCTTCACTTGCCACGGACGTTCACTTATCGTATTCCGACCGATTTGCAAGGGCAGGTGAAGATTGGTTGCAGGGTAGCGGTTCAGTTCGGCAACAAAAGAATTTACAGTGCTTTGGTTGCAGAGTTGCATAACAGTGTTCCACGAGTGCAAAGCGTGAAATTCATCTTGGAACTCATAGACAGAGAAGCCGTTATTTCCCAAGAAAATCTTTCCTTTTGGCAATGGATTGCCGATTATTACGCTTGCTATATAGGCGATGTAATGCTTGCGGGTCTGCCTGCCGCATTCAGATTGAAAAGTGAAACAAAGCTTTTGCTGTCTCCCGATTTCACTGGAGATACAACGGGCTTTTCGGATAAGGAAATAAGAATTCTGAAATTCGTTGCGGCGAAAAAAAACACCGATGTCGATAAAATAGCCGCTCATATCGGCGACTTACATATTCTGCCGCTTATTACAGGCTTGATGGAAAGGCAGGTACTTATTGCAGATGAGCAGTTGTATGACCGATACAGCCCCAAGACAGAGGATTATTTGGTCTTCGGTGAGGAATGCAGGGGCAAGGAGCAACTGCAATGCAGGATTAAAGAATTGGAAAGCCGAAAAAACTGTGCTTCACAGTTGGAAACGTTGATGAGGTTCATAGTTGCAGAACAGAAAAGCGGCATAGTGAAGCGTTCGGACTTCCAAAGAGAGAACTCTCCAAGTTCAATACAGAGCTTAATCAGGAAGGGCATATTGTCAATAGAGCGTTCGGCATGCAGCAGGCTCGCAGGAAATCGGGAGATTGCCGATAGCGAGGCAATAATTCTTAATGACGAACAAAGTGAAGCATACAATCGAATTACTCAATCATGGAATACGAAGAACGTGAGTTTGCTTCACGGGGTTACAGGCAGCGGAAAGACGGAAGTTTATATCAAATTGATTGCACGAATGCTTGAAGAGGGGAAACAAGTCCTGTATCTCCTCCCTGAAATCGCCCTTACGGCTCATCTTATCAATCGTTTGGAAAAATATTTCGGCAAAAAGGCAGGTGTTTACCACAGTCGCTTCTCCAAGGACGAGAGAGTGGAGATATGGCATAAGGTTAAAAGCGAAGATATGGCAGAGAGCTACCGCATAATCATCGGTTCGCGTTCCTCCATCTTTCTTCCATTTTCCAATCTCGGGCTTGTGATTGTAGATGAAGAGCATGACAGCGGTTTCAAACAAACAGAACCTGCACCAAGATACAATGCCAAAGATGCAGCTCTTTATCTTGCTCAAACCGCAGGCGTAAAGGTTGTCCTCGGTTCTGCAACACCTTCGGTGGAATCTTTCTTCAATGCACAGACGGAGCGTTTTGCATATGCCAAATTGACGAAACCTTATGCCGATTATAAATTACCGGAAATCCTTTTGGCGGATTTAAGGCAGGATTACAGACAACACAGCATGTATTCCATATTTTCGGAACTCCTTTATAAGAATATGGAACATACTTTGCAGAAAGGCAGGCAGGTTATTTTGTTTCGTAACCTCCGAGGCTTTGCTTCCTCTCTTCGTTGCGATGTTTGCGGTTGGACAGCCAAGTGTCCGAATTGCGATGTGTCGCTTACGGTGCATAAGCATGGCGATATGCTGAATTGTCATTACTGCGGAATAAGCCTGCCTATTGTTTCGGAATGTCCGCAATGCGGAAGTCGTGCGGTGAGAATGACAGGCAGCGGAAGCGAAAAGTTAGAGGAAGAAGCCCAAAGGTATTTCCCGAATGCGACAGTGGCAAGAATGGACGCAGACAGCATTCGCAACAAAGGAGCTTACCAAAAAATCATAGATGATTTCTGTAATGGCAAGACGGATATTCTATGCGGCACTCAACTTGTGAGCAAGGGCTTTGATTTTGCCAATGTAGGCTTGGTGGGGATAATAGATGCGGACAGTATGTTGAACTATCCGGATTTCCGATCTTACGAACGCTGCTTCTCTTTGCTGACCCAACTTGCCGGAAGGGCAGGAAGAAGCAAGGAAAAAGGCAGGGTAATCATTCAAACCTTCAATCCTCTTCACCCCGTCTTCAAAGACGTCGGTGCTTACAACTATGAAGCTATGTACAATAAGCAGATTGTGGAACGCAAACTCTTTCGCTATCCGCCATTTTACCATCTCTTGCGGATAAGTCTGCAATGCAGGGATTGCAAGGAGTTGGATAGCTTTGCCGATACATACACAGAGAAATTACGAAGCATATTCGGCGGGCGTATTTTGGGACCCGAATACCCTCCCGTGAGCCGAATAAGAAGTTTCTACATAAAGAACATTATCCTGAAACTCGAAAGAAAACTTTCATACGCCAAAGCCAAGCAAGCCATACTTCGTTTGAATGAGGAAATGTACGCTTCCGTTTCCAAAAATCATATTCGGATAATTACAGATGTCGATCCGCAGTAATGAATATGCGAATCAAGCTGTCCTGACCTCCTCCGACTTTATTTTTCCTTTGATAAAAGACAAACGGCATAGGCTGCTATCCCCTCGCTTCTGCCGACAAAGCCGAGTTTCTCGGTCGTTGTTGCTTTTATGCTTATATCCTCCGTATCCAAATCGAGAACTTCCGAGAGGCATTGTTTCATTTCTTCCACATATTTGCCGATTTTAGGACTTTGGAGGCAGACGGTAGAGTCTATATTCTCAATGGAGTAACCCTTGTTGCGGATTTTCGCCAAGCTGTCTTTCAACAGCTGTTTGGAATCTATGCCCTTGTATTCCGTCTTGCTGTCGGGATATTGGAAACCTATGTCTCTGAGGTTCGCCGCTCCCAAAAGAGCATCTATGATTGCATGTATCAGGCAATCCGCATCGGAATGCCCCACACTGCTCAAAGGAGAAGGAATTTCAATCCCTCCCAATACAAGATGTTCTCCCTCTTCCAAGCGATGAACATCATAACCTATACCAACCTTAAACTTCATTGTCAATCTTATTTCTTCTTTATTGTTTGGCGAAAGGACTATTTAGCTTAAAACATCGGACGGATTACCAAGTGGTAAACTTAAAGGGCGAGGCGGAGACCGAAGATAAAGTTGCGGAAGTCGGGCGTATTGATGTAGCGATACGACACTCGCACGAACCTCGCGAAGTTGAGCCAGCTGCCGCCACGCAGAACGCGGTAACTACCGGTATTTGCTCCCTTGGGATTGTTCTGTGACCGACTCGTATAATCACCATACCAATCTTGACACCACTCCCATACGTTTCCACTCATATCGTATAGGCCTAATTCATTGGCTTGTTTTAATGCAACAGGATGTGTTTCATTTTCACTATTGCCTTTATGCCATGCAACAGCATTTGCATCATTACTTCCACTGTATTTATAGCCTTTGCTTTTATTTCCGCCTCTCGCTGCATACTCCCATTCGGCTTCCGTAGGCAGACGGAAATTCTTTCCTGTAAGTCGGTTGAGCTTTTTGATAAATTCTTGACAGTCGTCCCAGCTTACATTTTCCACCGGACGTTGATTATCACCCTTAAGGTATGAAGGATTGCCGCCCATGACCGCTTCCCATAGTTCTTGCGTTACTTGGGTTTGTCCGATATAGTAATCGGAGAGAGTAACCGAATGAACAGGGTATTCATCATCGTATGCATCGCTGCCTTGCTCCGAGGTAGCTCCCATTTGAAAAGTTCCACCTTCCACTCTCACCATCTTGAATTGCACACCTTTGATAGTAATGGTTTCAATGCCTGAATTATTGCCGTAGCTGCTGCTATTGCTTTGCTTGTACTTTTGTTCCTGCAACCATGCTTTCGCTTCGGAGGCAACACGTCCCTCACAGGTTGAAATCAATATGTTGAATTGTTCTCTTGCTGCGGCTTCCCCATTCTCCAAGTAGTTCTTCTTAGCTCTGCCAAACATATCCCAACATTCGGTATCATAGTCTTGTGCTTTCGCAAAACCGTTTGCCAACAGGGCAAACAACAATAAAAATCGTGCTATCTTCTTCATCTCCAATTTGTGTTTATGTTTAACCATTTATTTCTTCTTTATCCATTATTCTTCTCTTACTTCATTTCTTGCAAACCTTATCATATTTTGCTCTCTTGCACAAGCCTTTCTATAAAACGCCCTTTGACTGAAATAAAGCAGCATTTTAATTTCTCATTTCGACGTTCTGCTTCTCTCATTTCAAAGGTTTTTGAAACCAAAAACTTACAACGCATTATATTTTCGTCTTACTGTTGCGTCTTCTTTGTACTGCAATGCTTTGCCGTAGTTTTCTTTTGCTTTTCGTTTGGCTTCCATATCATTGGTATTGTTGTAATAATCTTTGAAATAGAAGTCTCCTCTACTCTTATACTTCTTGAGCGCTTCCTCATTATCCTTTTTCCGTTTTGCTTCTTGCTCTGTTCTTTGGCGTTCCTGCTTTTGTTGTTCGGCTCCGCTCTCGCTCCTTTCTCCCTCTGCTTTTTCTTCTTTTTCTTTTCTTTTGAGCTTAAAACATCGGACGGATTACCAAGCGGTAAACTTAAAGGGCGAGGCGGAGCCCGTAGTCGGAATTGCGATTGTCGGGCATGATGTAGTCGCGATACGACACCCGCACGAGCCCCGCGCGTTCGTCCCAGCTGCCGCCACGCAGAACGCGGTTACAACCGGTATTTGCTCCCTTGGGATTACTCTGTGACCGGCTCGTATAATCACCATAGCAATCCTGACACCTCTCCCAAACATTGCCACTCATATCATATAAGCCTAATTCATTGGCTTGCTTAGTCGCAACAGGATATGTCTTACCTCCGCTGTTGTCATCGTACCATGCAACAGTATTTACATCATTGCTGCCGCTGTATTTATAGCCTTTGCTTTTGTTGCCGCCTCTCGCTGCATATTCCCATTCGGCTTCGGTAGGCAAACGAAAATTCTTTCCCGTAAGTCGGTTGAGTTTTTTGATAAATTTTTGGCAGTCATTCCAGCTTACATTTTCCACCGGACGTTGATTATCACCCTTAAAGAATGAAGGATTGTTGCCCATAACCGCTTCCCATAGTTCTTGGGTTACTTGGGTTTGTCCGATATGGTAATCGGAGAGAGTAACCGAATGAACAGGGTATTCATCATCGTATGCATCGCT
>URCX01000066.1 GCA_900546465.1 uncultured Bacteroidota bacterium
AAACGCCGTTCTAAGAAATTCTTTCGGCGTTTCGGAAAATTAGAACGGCGTTTGGATTTTTTCTTTCGGCGTTTCATTTTCGGCTTTTCAAACAAGACTTTTGCAAAGGGGTAAGGAAGGCAGTATTTGTCAGGATTAAGAGTAGTATTTGCCCATAGGTTGCCATAGTTTTTCTAATTTTGCAGTCTTAAACAGTTTGAAAGATGACAGAGGTTGAAATCATAAACATAGGGGACGAACTTTTGATAGGTCAGGTTGTGAATACGAATGCTGCCGATATGGCAAAGATGTTGAACAAAGCAGGCTTCGACGTATTGGAAACGAGTGTGATAGGAGATGAAGAGGCTATTATTCTCAACAGTGTGCAATCTGCCATGCAGAGAGCCGATGTAGTCTTGATTACAGGAGGGCTCGGTCCGACGAAAGACGACATAACAAAGAAGGTTCTTGCGGAAGAGTTTGACTCTGCTCTCGTTATGAATGAGCAGGTACGGATTCATGTAGAACGATACTTTACAAGCAGAGGCTTGCCTTTCACTCCGACCAATGCAGAACAGGCATTGGTGCCGGATAAATGCAGAGTGGTGTTCAATAGTGTGGGAACGGCTCCGGGTATGTGCTTTGAGAAGAATGGAAAATTGATATTTTCCATGCCGGGAGTGCCGTTTGAAATGCGTATGATGATGCCGGAAGTTATAGAAATAATGAAACAACACTTCAAAAGCGAGGCATTGGAGTACAAAACTTTGCTTGTGTCCGGCATAGGCGAGAGTTTTCTGTCCGATAAGTTGGAAACTTTCGAGGCGAATTTGCCTGATGGAATTTCTTTGGCTTATTTGCCGAAAGGTGGTACGATAAGATTGAGACTTACTGCAAAGGGTTCGGACAGAGACAAGGTCATTGATATGCTCAATGAGCAGACCGGACTCTTACTTGCTTCGATCAAGGAATATTTTATGGGCTTTGAATGCGATAATCTTGCAGAAACTCTTGGAGAAAGGCTGTTGCAGAACGGAAAGACTGTTGCGACGGCTGAGAGTTGCACGGGAGGAAACATTGCTCATTTGATTACACTTATTGCAGGCAGCAGTCGATATTACAAAGGCAGCATTGTGAGTTATGCAAACGAAGTGAAAGAGGAAGTATTGGGCGTTTGTGCAGAGGATTTGCAGGAACATGGGGCAGTGAGCGAAGAAGTAGTAAAGCAAATGGCAGAGGGTGCGAGACGACTTTTGAAAACAGATTATGCCATTGCCACATCAGGCATTGCAGGTCCCTTGGGTGGAAGCGAGGAAAAGCCTGTTGGTACGGTATGGATTGCCGTTGCCGAAGAAAGAGGTTGCGTTGCCGAAAAATTTTTCTTCAATTCAACTCGGGATAACTTTATAGAAAGGACATCAAATCAGGCAATACTCATGTTGTTGCACCAAATGCGATAGTCCGAAGCGGCAACTTGCTCGCATAAATCAGAATTGGAAATAGATAAAGGCTTGTATGCCGGCCGTCTTGAACTGATACAATATTACTGCAACAAGGACGGCAAGGAGTAATTGCAATATAAGAGGGGTTTTTATGAAGGTTTCCCGTAATGCGTTCTTCATTCTGCTCGGCAGAAAGTGTATGGCAAAACCTGCGAAAATAAGAACGAACGGCTTCCAATAGGACATAAAGACTACTGAAATTTGTTCGAGATTATAAGAAGAAAACAGTTTTCCAATGATTTGAAGAGCAGTCGACATGTCAGCGGCTCTGAAAAATATCCAACAAAAACAAACGAAATGGAAAGTAAGTATAGTTGTAAGCATTCGCAAAAAGGCTTTCGTATCAAAGACTTTCGTGATTTTATGCAGCAGTTTGTCGAATATCAAAGCCAAACCGTGTAAACCGCCCCAAATAACAAATCTCAAATTTGCTCCATGCCATAAACCTCCTATAAGCATTGTGAGCAGAAGATTCAAATAACGTCGTAACTGTCCTTTGCGATTGCCGCCCAAACTTATGTAAAGATAATCTTTAAGCCAAGAAGAAAGGCTTATATGCCAACGTCGCCAAAAGTCTGTTATGTTTCGAGACTTGTAAGGCGAATTGAAATTTTGTGGCAATCGGAATCCCAACAACAAAGCCAGAGCAATGGCAATATCGGTATAGCCGGAGAAATCGCAGTATATCTGTAAGGTGTAGCCGTAAACAGCAATAAGATTCTCAAAAGAGGAATACAACTGCGGCATTTCAAACACTCTATCAACGAAATTGACGCTGATATAGTCAGAAATGATGATTTTCTTTATCAATCCGTTCAAAATGAAAAACAAACTCCAAGAGAACTCCCTCTCGGATAAGGAATAAGGTTTCTGTAATTGCGGAAGGAACTCATTTGCTCGGACAATAGGACCCGCAACAAGCTGAGGAAAGAAACTCAAATAGAAAGCAAAATCAATAAAAGAAGGTTGTCTTGCAATACGTTTTCGATATATATCGACCAAATAAGAAATAGCTTGAAAGGTATAGAAAGATATTCCGACAGGTAATACTATCTTATCAATGGAAAGCTGTGTGCCGAATGTATTGTTGGAGAACAAAGCAAGATAATCAACAACCTTTATATTCGTTGCGAAGATATGGTTTATCAAATCCGCTATAAAATAAGTGTATTTGAAGTAAGCGAGGAACAAGAGATTGATTGTTACACTCAATGTGAGTATAAACTTTCTCTTTTTGTTAGTTCCAAAGAGGAGTTTACCGAACAGAAATGTCAAAAGGGTGGTTATCAACAACAGAATGACGAAATTGCCACTCGAAAGATAATAAAACAATACACTGACGGTAAAAAGATAAAAGTGTCTTGCGTTAAGTTTGTTCCTTATAGGAGAATATATCAGCAAAACGATAGCAAAGAATATCCAAAAGACAGCTTGTGTAAACAGAAGCGGATTGTCCTGCGAGAAGTTTAGGAAGTTCATTATGTTTTGTTGTTTTCCGTCTCTTTTGATACTTGTTTGATAAAAGAAAAGAGCATCTACTTGTTGTAAATGCTCTTTCTATCTTGTGGGAGTACTAGGATTCGAACCTAGGACCCTCTGCTTGTAAGGCAGATGCTCTAAACCAGCTGAGCTATACTCCCTAAATTTGAGAGGTAAACTACTTTGTTTGTCCCTCGTTTGCGTTTGCAAAGATACAACGCTTTTCTCAATCCACCAAATCTTTTCTCAACTTTTTTCGACTTTTTCAATCATCATTGCATTTCGGCGATCGAAAACAGTGTCGTTTTCAAAGACTTTTTCACCATTAAGATAGGTTGCAACAATCTTGTTATCAAATGTTTTGCCTTCAAATGGCGACCACTTGCATTTTGATTGCAGGGAATCTTTTGTAACGATTGTTTTTTTGTTCGGATTTATCAGTACAAAATCTGCAAAATACCCTTCTTTGATATAACCTCTGTCTTTTATGCCGAACAATTTTGCCGGATTGTGTGCCATTTTCTCCACCATTTTCTCCAATGTCAACTCACCTTGTTCGACTAATTGCAATATCAAAAGTAAGGAATGTTGTATCGAAGGCATGCCTGAGGGGGCATCAAAATAGGGTTTCTGTTTTTCTTCCCAAGTGTGAGGAGCATGATCGGTTGCAATAATATCTATTTTGTCCTCTCGCAAGGCACGGCGTAAGGCAGTACGATCCTCTTTTGTCTTTATGCTCGGATTACACTTTATAAGGTTGCCGTATTCTGCAAAATCACCGATTTCAAACCATAAATGAATGGGCGAAACCTCCGATGTTATCCGTTTCGCAGAGATATCGCCGCTATGCAATAGCGAAATCTCCTTTTCTGTCGTAAGATGAGCTATATGTAAGTGAGCTCCATGTTTTTCAGCCATGCTTACGGCAAAAGAGGAACTTTTGAAACAAGCCTCGGAACTTCTTATAAGAGGGTGTATCGACGCTGTGGCTTTGTCATTGTACAATGCCTTATACTTAATAGTGTTTTCCCTTATGGTATCTTCGTCTTCACAATGTGCGGAAATTACTTTGTCGGTAATGGAAAAGATATTCTCCAATGTCTTCTGCTCATTTACCAGCATATTACCTGTTGACGAGCCAAGAAATAGTTTTAAGCCGCAACACTTATTGGCAGATATTTCCTTTGCTGTCTCATAATTCTCATTTGTAAGTCCGAAGAAAAATCCGTAATTGCAATACATATTTTCTTTGGCAAGTCGCAATTTATCCTCCAAGCATTCGATATTTGTCGTTGAAGGCTTTGTATTCGGCATTTCCAAGACTGTGGTTACTCCTCCGGCTATTGCAGCCTTGCTTTCCGAGGACATGTCCGCCTTATATTCCATTCCCGGTTGACGGAAATGCACATGAGCATCGATAACTCCCGGTATAAGGATAAGTCCACTACATTCCACATACTCCGTTTCAAAAGGCAAATCGGATAGAGAACTCTTTGAAAGCACCTCTATCCGATTTCCTTTCGTCAGTATGTTTATGTATTCCTTTCTACCTTCGTTTACCACCAAGGCATTGGCAAAATACTTATACATTTTCTTCCGATAATTCCGATTCGACTTCTGCTGCAATCGATTGATCGACCAATATCCTGCCGCAATATTCGCATACAATGATTTTCTTGTGCATACGAATATCCATTTGCCTTTGATGAGGTATTTTATTGAAGCAACCGCCGCAGGCATCTCTGTCAACCGTTACCACAGCCAAGCCGTTTCTTGCATTGGAACGTATTCTCTTGAAAGCAGTAAGGTATCTCTCTTCTATGAACTTCTCATTTTCGGCAGCTTTTTCCATCAACACTTTTTCCTTTTCCTCTGTTTCCTTGATGATTTCGTCCAATTCTGATTTTTTTACCTCCAAATCTTTGAGTTTATCCTCATATTGCTCGGTGTACTTCTCTATCTCTACCTTATAATTCTCTATGCTCGCCTTGAATTCGCGTATCTTCTTCTCACAAAGCTGTTTTTCCAATTCTTGAAACTCTATCTCTTTAGCAAGAGACTCATATTCTCTGTTGTTTCTTACATTGTTTTGTTGATCCGAGTATTTTGCGACCAACGCATCGCACTCCTTTATCTTTTGTTGCTTATCGGCAATGGCGTTTTCGCAAGAGGATATTTCGTTGTTGAATTTGCCGATTCTCGTTTTCAAACCCTCTGTTTCGTCCTCCAAATCCTGAACCTCCAAAGGCAATTCTCCTCTGATGATTCTGATTTTATCGATTTGCGAATCGATTTGCTGCAACTTGTACAAGGCTATCAATCGCTTCTCAACCACCAAATCCGCCTCATCATTCTTGAATACCGGCTTAGGAGTTTCTGCTTCTTTTACTTTCTTTGCCATCTTTATATCTTATTATATGTTCTTCACTCTGTTAGATGTCTGATCCCAAAACAAGGGTACAAAATTACAAAAGTTTTTCGATATTAAGGAGGCGATATGTCGTTTAACTATTGCTTCGCTTTCAAAGTGCCCTATATCGGCAAGCAGAATTCGGTTTTCCATATCAAGGAAATCATGATACTTCAAGTCCGCCGTGAGGTAGCAGTCCGCCCCTTTTGCCAATGCAACAGGAATAAATTCTCCTCCGCTGCCGGAGCATAATGCCACTCTTTTGATACGCTTGTTTCTTCCGCTTACATACCTTATATTATGTATGTTCAGTTTCACCTTTACTCTCCCCAAGAACTCCTTTTCCTCCATCTCTTCTCTCAATTCGCCTATGCCGCCTATACCGAAGTAATTCGCCTCCTGCCTTCCTTCTGAAAAAGGAATAAAATTCTCAATCCCAAGTGTTTTTGCAAGCAATGTATTCACCCCCTCAGCCGCTGCGTCAAGGTTGGTGTGAGAGGAATAAAGCGTCATGTCGTATTGCAGAGCTTTAAGCACACATTTGTTCACATTGGTGTTCGGAAGCAAGTTCTTCAATCCGCGAAAAATTAAAGGGTGATGGGAAATTATCAGATTACATGACTTCTCCTTAGCCTCCTCTATTACCCCCTCGCTTACGTCAAGGCAGACGAAGACACCGCTACACAGATTGTCCTTGTTGCCACAAAGCAAGCCTGCATTATCAAAGTCCTCCTGAAAAGACAAAGGAGCAACCCTCTCCAAAACATCAATTATACTGCCTATACTTATCTTATCCATTCTCTTGAAATTACAGAATTACAAAATCATATATCAAACGACAAACGCTATTTCCTCGGAAAAGAGTGTGGCAACAAGTCGTTTTTTTTGCTCAGCCGCAGTATAATTCCGCAAAATGCCCTGAGTATCCGAAAAACACTCGCATTTCCGATAGCAAAACAACATAAGATGCTGCCGATAAAACCACCCATCCAAGTGCTTGTTTGCCAACCCCTTGACAAAACGCCGAAAGAATTTTCTAAAACGCCGTTCCGGAAAAATAGAACGGCGTTTCAATTTTCTGAAACGGCGTTCCGGTAAAGTCTTATAAAAAGATATATTGCGGATACGATGTTTGAAGAGAAGTTTGTAACTTTGCGTAAAAGTGGATTTGCAATATATGGATATAATTTGCGGGGTAAATTATATGGTGTTGCAGTCGGCCGGGTTGTGATAAAATTGAAAGATGATGATAAACAGAGAAGAGATTGTTAATCGCTTTTGCCTGATGGGCAAATGGATTGAAGAAGGCTTGGAAAAGGGTGATTTCGATGAGGTAACAAGGCGTGCTTTTGCTTGTAACGGGTGGTTTTGCGAGGAATTTGTTCGTTCGGCTCTCATGGGTATTGCTTCGTGGTTAAGGAAAGATGTCTTGGAAAATTTCGTTGCCGAATATGCTTTTGCCGAAATGCCGAAAAGAATAGCCGTAATTGCAGCAGGAAATATTCCGGCGGTGGGTTTTCACGATATTATGTGTGTACTGTTAAGCGGAAACAAGCTTGTGTGCAAGTTGTCCTCAAAAGATGATGTATTGTTGCCGTTTTTGTTCGACAACTTCTTCAAAGAGGAGGTTGTTTTTGAAAAAAGTGTGATTGCCGGCTTTGATGCAGTCATTGCAACGGGCAGCAACAACAGTGCATTGCATTTTGAGAATTATTTCGGTAAGTATCCGCATATCATTCGCCACAACCGTCATTCCGTTGCGGTGCTTTCGGGAGAGGAAAGCAAGGAGGATTTGGAGGGATTGGCAAAGGATATGTTGCTTTATGCAGGCTTGGGCTGCAGAAGTGTGAGTAAATTATTTGTTCCGAGGACTTATGATTTCGGGGCTTTGAAAGCAGCTTGTGAAACCTTCAAAAACTTGCTTGATTTGAACAAATACAGAAACAATATAGACTATCATAGAGCTATATTCATAATGAATAACCGCCACTTTGTCGATTTAGGAAATCTTCTGCTGATTGAAAATGAGGAAACGGCAACAGGAGTAAGCGTAGTGAATTATCAATATTATGAGGACTTGTCCGAGGTGAAAGCATTCATTGATTCAAATAAGGAAAACCTGCAAATAGTGGTAAGCAATCTGCCTTTGATAGGAACAAACAACTTTGGCAAAGGGCAGCAACCAAGAATAGAAGAGTTTGCAGACGGAGTTGATACAATGAAGTGGCTGAACAGTCTTTGATGAGATGCTTTACAAATTGGCTTTTGCGATTTAGAAATAAAAGAAAAACCGATATGCCGTTTTCATTCGACATATCGGTTTCATTATAATTCGTCAGAGTTAGGCGATTAGACGAGCTTTGCCAATCTTTCAGCCAAATCGCATACTCTGTTGGAGTATCCGTTTTCGTTATCGTACCAAGAAACAACTTTTACGAAGTTTCCGTCCATTACCATGGTCAATTTGGAATCAAAAATAGAAGAGTGAGTGTTGCCAACGATATCGCAACTTACGATAGGGTCTTCAACGTACTCCAATATGCCTTTCATGGAGCCTTCAGCTGCTTCTTTCATTGCAGCATTCACCTCTTCAACAGTTACTTTCTTCTCCAACTCGACAGTCAAATCGACAACAGAGCCATCAGGAGTAGGAACTCTCATAGACAATCCGTGAAGTTTTCCTGCCAAATCAGGAATTACCAAACCGACTGCCTTTGCGGCACCTGTTGAAGTAGGAATTATAGAACAAGCGGCTGCTCTTGCTCTTCTCAAATCCTTGTGCGGCAAATCCAATATGTGTTGGTCGTTGGTATAAGAGTGAACGGTGTTCATCAAACCGCGTTTGATGCCGAATTTATCGTTGAGAACTTTTGCGATAGGAGCAAGACAGTTTGTTGTACAAGAAGCATTGGATACGCAAGTCATGTCTTTCGTCAAGATATTGTCGTTTACGCCCAATACAACGGTTGCATCAACATCTTCTGCTTTGTCTGCAGGTACTGTTAAGATGACTTTCTTTGCTCCTGCTTTGATATGTTTTGTCATCAAAGCCTTTGTCTTGAAGTGTCCGGTGGATTCAATCACTATATCTATTCCCAATTCACCCCAAGGCAATTGTTCAGGGTCTTTTTCGGAATAAACTCTGATTTTTTTGCCATTTACAACAAGATACTCGCCCTCTGCTTTTACTTCTCCGTCGAATCTGCCGTGTACAGAGTCGTATTTCAACAAGTGAGCAAGCGTTGCTGCGTCCGTCAAGTCGTTTATCGCTACGACTTCTACGTTTGTTTTTCTTTGTATGTTCCTAAATGAGACTCTGCCTATGCGGCCGAATCCATTGATTGCTACTTTTACCATAATATTATGTTTTTAATTATTTTGCTTTCTTTGTAACTGTGCAAAGATACGACTTTTCTTTGTAACAGTTGGCTTTTAGGGTGTGAATATTTCGTTCTCTATCTCCGACCAGAGTGCGTTATATAGCATATCCCCTTGTAAATAATACCCTTTGAGCGTCAAATGCACCTTATCTTTCTGCATCAATTTATTTTGTTCCCACTTTGTGGAAGATGATTTTGCCCCCATTATGGCATACCAATCCCAAACGCCACAGTTGGTTAGTTGTGCTGTTTCTTTGATTATCCTTTCTGCTTCTTGCATTCTTTCATTGATTTTTTTTCTTTTGTACCAGCAATCGGAGGGAGTTGTCAACAGTATGGGTGTTGTGGGAACTGATTTCCTTATTTGTTCAATCATTTCGGTAAGCCTGCTTTTGAATGTTGCTAATCCGCTTTCTTCGTAACAGTCATTGGTTCCAAGACTTATTATTACCAAGTCCAAGTCAAGTGTCTCCAATATCCCGTCAGTATCTATGCCGAGGTAATGCAATGCTGTTGCGGAATTGACGCCCACAGCATTGTAAACCACCCCTGCATCTTCGTTGTCGAAATAAAAACCATAAATATATAAACTGTCTTCCTGCTTTTTGTTCACCTTTATTGTAACTCTGTCTGTGTAGTCGGTAAGAGTGAAAGTTGTATAAGTATTTTCGGGAATGTATTCCTTATTATATGTAATGCCGTTGCAGTCTGCAATTATTTCGCTACCCTCCGACAAAGGCGAATGATAGATTCGAAAACTGTTAAAGTCGTATTTGACAGGATTATGAAAGTTTACATTTATTTGTATCTCGGGAAAACTGTCTGTTGTGCAGATTGTATTGGCGAAAATGCTTTGATGAGAAGAGGAAGAGAGAATGGAGTGATGTTCCCATTGCGAACCGTAAGTTATTCTGTAACTATCCGGACAGCCTTGTTTATAAGGACTTATCATTCCTCTTGCTCCTTGCAATCCGGGCATGAAAGACTGAAAGTCAGCCCTCACTCTGCCGCTGAAAAAGTCGGCTTGCAAATGCGAATCCCCTATATGAAGTATTCTGATTTGTCTATTGCCTGCTTTAATCAGTCCTGTAAATTTACGATAAAAGTCAAGAAAAGCTTTTTTTGAGGTTCCGTAATATTCTATTTTGTTTGCATCATAATTTATGAACGGATAATGTTCCACCTCTTTCAGCTGCGAAAAGGCAGGCGAGACTATCAGTGAAAGACATATCCAAAGCCACAATCCGTAACGCCCATACATCAGATATTTGCCGTTATTTCACGGAACTTTTTCTCCAAACTGCCCCCTTCTGCAAGGTGTTTCGTCTCATCGTCTGCCACAAGTCTCCCGTTATTTATTATCACGACACGCGAACATACAGCCTCAACCTCCTGCATTATGTGAGTGGACAAAAGAACCGTCTTTGTCTTACCTACTTCCTTTATAAGAGTTCTTATTTCCACAAGTTGGTTGGGGTCAAGACCCGTTGTAGGCTCATCAAGTATCAAAACCTCAGGCTCGTGTATCAAAGCCTGAGCAAT
>URCX01000067.1 GCA_900546465.1 uncultured Bacteroidota bacterium
CTTCGCCCAACAGCCGCCAGCGTAAAGCTCTTATATAATGCGACAACAATGTCGTCAGTCCTGAAAGCGTAAACCAAAACCAATCAGCCTTGCCCAAGGCTTCCCACATTTCTTCTTTCTCTTTCGCCGACAGCTTTTCCCAGAACCACCATACGAAAGCCACCCCCAAAAGTACGAAGAAAAGGGTTCGGGCAATATCTTTGGTTTTCGTTTTTCCGTTCTTCAAATCAATTTATTGTCTTTTGGGAATATGACGGTCGGACGAAAGGTTTTGGCTTGCTCGAAGTCCATTGTGGCATAGGAAACTATGATGACCAAATCTCCGACCTGTGCAAGACGTGCAGCTGCTCCGTTAAGGCAAATCTTACCCGAGCCTCTCTCTCCCTTTATCACGTATGTATCGAAACGTTCCCCGTTGTTTATATTATAAATATAGACTCTCTCTCCTTCAATCAAGCCTGCGGCGTCCATTAAATCCTCATCTATCGTTATGGAACCTATGTAATTGAGATCTGCCTGAGTAACAGCAACTCGGTGAATCTTCGATTTTAATACTTCTATCTGCATCAGTTTTTATCTTAAACCCCTTATTTCGGCTTGCAAAGGTATGAATTTATATCGGATAGCCTGTTGTTTTCTCCGAAAAAAGGTTCGCATGATTAAGGAAACGCCTTTCCGCAAAATCGAAACGCCGAAAGAAAAAATTATTACGCCGAAAGAATTTTCCCAAACGCCGTTTCGCGAAATACCTCTTTCACAGAGCTTTAATATTCCACCTTATCCGCCTTCTTCTGCCAGCAATCGAAAGGCTTGCAAGAGCTTTCCATTTTTATATGTTCGCAATGCAGACTGCGTTCTCGGTCTGCGAGAGAAATTTCACGATAAATGAAGTCATCGTCAAAGCCTGCCGAAGCAGCGTCATGCCGAGTTGCCGCATAGAAAAGCTTATCCAACCTCGCCCAATAGATGGCTGAAAGGCACATGGGGCAGGGTTCGCAGGAGGAATAGATGACACAACCGCTCAAATCGAAAGTATCCAAGACCTGACATGCCTTGCGAATACAGTTCACCTCGGCATGAGCCGTCGGATCCTTGTCCACCGTTACGCTGTTGCCAGAACGAGCCACCACCTTGCCATCTTTAACAATCACAGCACCGAAAGGCCCTCCGCCCTTACTTATATTCTCCTCGGCAATCCCAATTGCCAAATTCATAAACTCCTTATCACTCATGTTTTTCTTCGTTTTTATACCCTTTATCAACGCCCGAGAGAAACAAATCTTGCATTAAAAGCGATTTTTCTCGGGAAAAATTTGGTGGGACAGAAAAATCTTCGTACCTTTGGCGGCATAATTAACATAATCATTTACAAAAAAACATTAACACTAATGAAGACAAAAACATTATCCTTAATGCTTACCGCAGCCTTAGGCATGGGAGCATTGCAAGCACAGGACACCAAACCCATAGAGGGCATTTGGTTTGCAGAATCGACAACGGCAAAGAATGTCGAGAGCAATGAAAACAATTTGAAGGAAGATTTCAAAGACGCAAAGCAATTTGCAGTTGAACTTCCGGGGCAGAAAGAAAAGACAATCTTCGCAAAAGAGGAGTTCTTGAATGCCTTTGATACGCCGCATTCGGAAACAATCCTCTCTCCGAAAGAAACACCTGTGGCAAAAGAGGCTTTTGCCGATATGGAAGGCTTTGCCATTGCAACAGAAAATCAAGCCGATATGACGAAATTCTCAAAGGAAGAGTTCTTGCAGGCATTGGGCGAACCGATTGAAATGAGGATCGACTTCAATCCAAAATATGTTGTCAGCATAAAGGCAGGCGAATTGCTGATAGCCGAGATAAACGGCTCGGGCTTCACGGACAGATACAAAATAAAGGAAGTTAAGAAAACGAAAGCAACTTTCCTCATCACTACCACCCTTGGCGAAGAGTTCACCCTTGAAAACAATTCCGGCGGACTGCTTCTGACCAAAACCAAATCATTGAGCAAAGCACCGACAATGCAAATGCAGCTGAGCAAATAAAACCACAATATCTTTTTACACCGAGAAAGAGGGATATGACACCGATTCATACCCCTCTTTCTCTTTTTGCACAGCATTGCGATTAAGTTGAAATTTCTTACCTTTGCACATCTCTAAGTTTTCTCAGTTTGAAATACGGTCGAATGGCAAAAACACTTCAAAATAATACTTATCTATGTTCTCCGATGAATTACATAGGGGGCAAATACAAGTTATTGCCTCAAATTTTACCCCTTTTCCCGAAAAAGATACGTGTCTTTGTTGATTTGTTTTGCGGAGGTGCAAACGTAGGAATAAATGTCAAGTCGGAGAAAGTAGTATTCAATGACAATTTATCCTATTTGATAGATTTATATAAGGCGTTTCAGTCTGTGCCAAAGATGGAAATCCTGCAACATATAGAGAAACGTATAAATGATTTAGCTTTATCCATGACCAATGAAGAAGCTTATCTTACTCTAAGAAAGTTGTACAACAGTCAACGTAATCCTTTGGACTTGTTTGTCCTTATTGCATATTCTTTCAATCACCAAATAAGATTTAACAATTCCCACTTGTTCAACAATCCTTTCGGAAGAGATCGGAGTTCTTTTAACAACAGGATGCGGAGTAATCTGATTGCTTTTTTGGATAAACTGAACGTTTCTGACGTATCCTTTTTCTGTGAAAATTTTGACCGCTTTGATTTGTCCGAATTAACAGAAGAGGATTTTCTTTATTGCGATCCTCCCTATCTTATAACGACAGGAACGTATAATGACGGAAAACGAGGTTTCTCCGGTTGGAATGAGGAAGAGGAAAGGAAACTTCTAAGTATATTGAAAGTCGTTGATGAAAAAGGATTGCGTTTTGCACTCTCCAATGTGCTTATTCATAAAGGTAAAACCAACGATATGCTAATCGAATGGGTGTATAAAAATAAATACAAGCTCTTTCACCTTAACAAAGACTACTCCAATTCAAATTATCACACCATAGACAGAAGTAAAACTTCATCTGACGAAGTTTTGATAACCAATTACGAACCCGAAATAAGCCAACTGACACTGAATTTATGCGATATATAGGCAACAAAGAGAATATCATACAGAGGATATACGGGATACTGAATACCAATGGGGTCAAGGGAAAATCATTTTTTGACTTCTGCTCCGGAACTGCAAGTGTTGCAAAATTTTATAAGCAGAAAAATTACTGTGTATACTCTTCCGATTTGATGTATATGTCATATTGCTTACAGAAAGCATACATAGAAAACAATTCTTCGCCTGAATTTTACTCTTTGTTGCCGTATTTGCCAAAAGAAAAGGTTATACCGAATTTGTTTTCAGCGCCTTTGGATATCGTTTTGGCATATTTGGACAGTCTTGAACCTGTCAAAGGTTTTATTTTCAAGAATTATTCACCGGAAGGCTCAAAAGAACTCTGTATTCCGAGAATGTACTTTACCGGAGAAAATGCCGGAAAAATTGATGCAATCAGAGAACAAATCGAAGATTGGAAAAAAAATTACCTGATTACGGAAACGGAATATTATATACTGCTTACATGCTTACTGGAAACTGTTTCGTTTTACTCAAATGTGGCGGGCGTTTATGCGGCTTTTCATAAGAGATGGGATCCAAGGGCAGTTAAGAAGTTGCAACTTCGACCAATAAAAATTATAAGTAACGAACAGCAAAATAAATCATACAATACTGATAGCATGAAATTGATTGACAATATCAGTGTTGATATTTTGTATTTGGATCCGCCGTATAATGAAAGACAATACCCGCCTAATTACCATGTTTTGGAGACAATAGCAAAAGCAGATAAGCCTATTATACATGGAATTTCTGGAATGAGAGATTACAAAGGCGAGAAGTCAAGATTTTGCAACTCTGTTACGGCATTGAAAGACTTGCAAGAAATCGTTGAAAGGGCGAATTACAGATATTTTGTGATGAGTTACAATTCCGAAGGTATAATGAAACAAGGCGATATTCTCGATATATTATCACAATATGGCAGAGTAAAGTTGGAAACATTTGAATATCAGAGGTTCAAAAGCAATAATAATGGACTCTCCAAGGTAAAGAAACATGTTTATGAGCAGTTGTATATCTTAACTAAGGCTTTATGAGTAGTACAGCGAGAAAAAAAGAAAATCTTTGGATATTAACCGAGGAGAATCCGAAGAAAATAGTTTTGGAATCCATATTGAAGTATTTTGCAAAGGACAAAGGGTTTGGCTTCTTGGGAAGAGAGTTGACTATATTACCGATTTTAGACGAAGAAAAATGCTTTGACTTTACTTATGAAGTAATCGGCTTTGAGTGTCCCAAAGTAAAACATGTGTACATCAAGACTGTATCAGGTTATTCCAGCTTTGTGGATTATCTTATCTTCTATCAGGAGAGGCAACCACAAGCAGCCGACATTCCGTTGTACGCTATTGAAGAGACAAAAACCGATGACAGTGAAAGCAGAAACACGGGTGTGTTTCAGAGATGCAGCAAATTTGTGTTCATTCATCATTATTATCCATCAATAAAAGCAATAATGCTCTATTCTTTGCAAATTGAGCAAAAGGAAAAGCCATCTGAAACTTATATTTTAGGTACAAGGCTCTTATTGACAATGGGAGTGGAAATCTTAGGTAAGAAATTGGATAAATCAATCTTCAAACCATTTGAATCGATAGAAGAAATATTGTCTTTCAAAGACAGAATGAGAAAACCTCCGAAAGGAAATGTTCCTATTACCATCACGAAGACTGATTCGGAAATCAGAATCTCCGGCAGGTTATACAAGAAAGGTTTGATAGGACACGACCCCAACATAGGGACTTTAAGCATTATTTCTGCCGTACTGCGAAAACTTGGTTGGAATAAACGAATAAAAATTGTCAACCACGGATTACAGCAATCACATGTGAAGAAAGGTAATAAGTTTGTCTGCTTGGCAAATATGCTGAACATGGAATTGGATAATCTTTACGTTCCTGTGGCGCAATTTCCTGCCGATTATTGGCACTATGATATGAAGAGTGAAAAATTGGCGACCATATTTCTGCATATAATCGTGGAAAACTTCACGGAAAGCTATTCAATATTCGATAATCATGCCGGTTGCGAAAAAGGATACTTCCAAACATCGCAAGGAGAGCATATTCCTTTGAAGAAATACAGCGATAGAAACGCTTACAAAGCCGGAGATAGAAGCAAAATCATTGCGATACCGGATTTGGTTCTGTTGGATATAAAATCGAAAGAGTCAATTCTTATAGAAGGTAAGCAATATGCTTGTAGGAGAAGAGGAATAAAAGAGTTGAATAACTATGATAGTTTCACAAATTGTTATCTCAACGAATATTATCCCGAATTCAAAGTGGTGAAAACGCTTGTTCTATTTGGAGGAAAGAAAGAAGAAATCATAGAAGTAGAGGTTGGCTTTCTCTTGAATAAGAAAGGTAAACTTGTTTTGGGTATCAAGGCTCCAAATTTGTTTAAACAAGCGATAAAAAACCTCTTGGATTATTGGGCTTGAATGTTGCAATATATTTATTATGTAATTGGAAGCAGATATACGAAGATTGAATTTCATGATTGCCGATTTAGGTAAAATATTTTTTGAAAGAAGTTGTTTATGGACAGAATAGAAGGCGTGGATAAGCGGGAAATAGGAGGCTTGTTTGATGCGATTGCATCGGATTATGATTTCCTTAATCATTTACTTACTTTAAATATCGACCGTCTGTGGAGGAAGAAGGCAGTGAGAACGACGGGGGAAGTGGCTGAGGCTTGGCTGGACTTGGCTTGCGGTAGTGGTGATATGGCTCTGGAAGCAGTGAAGAGAAAGCGGGCAAAAAAGGTCATCGGTGTGGACTTGTCCGATAAGATGTTGCAGATTGGCAGGGATAAGATTGCGAAAAAAACTTTGCAGGAGAGGATAAGTTTGCAAAAGGGCGACTGTTGTGAGTTGGAGTTTGCCGATGAGAGTTTCGATGTACTCTCTTGCGGTTTCGGAGTAAGGAATTTCTATGATACGGATAAGGGTTTCGCCGAGATGTTCAGGGTCTTGAAGCATGGAGGCAGACTTGTAATTCTGGAATTTGCCTATCCGGAGAATGCTTTTATAAGATTCTTCTATGATTTTTACTTTAATCGTGTACTGCCTCTTGCAGGCAGATTGATAAGTCGCAACAAGACGGCTTACAGATACCTGCCCGAAAGTGTGAAAGACTTCTTTTGGGGAGATGAGTTCACGGAACGTTTGCGTAAGGCAGGCTTTGAGCAGACGGCTTACCGCAAATTATGTTTCGGTATTTGCGATTTATATACAGCTGTAAAGAAATGAATGCTTTCATAAAGTGGTTTAAGATTATACGTCCGCAAACGCTTTTTGCGGCATTGTGTCCCGTTATAGCAGGCTTGCTGATTGCAGCAGATGAAAGGAACTTAAACGGAATTATTGCAGCCTTTACCATTTTTTCGGCACTCTCTTTGCAAGTGTTTTGCAACCTTATAAATGATTACTACGACTTTGTGAAAGGAGCAGACAAGGCAGGCAGACAGGGAAACGCCAGAGCATTGGCAGAAGGTACGGTAGGATTGAAAGAAATACGCATGGCAATTTTCATCACTCTTGCTTTCGTTCTGCTTTCAGGAGCATTCCTTATCTTCAAAGGCGGATTGCCCATAATTATTATAGGAGTAAGTTCCATTCTCTTTGCATATCTCTATACTGCCACTTCGCATTCCTTGGCTTATCTCGGTATTGCGGATTTGTTTGTCCTTGTTTATTTCGGACTTTTGGCTGTGGGAGGAACTGTTTATCTGCAAACAGGCAATTTTTCGACCCAATCCCTGCTGACAGGAGCCGTTTGCGGAAGCATATCGACCTGCGTATTGATTGTGAACAATATTCGGGACAGAGTCGACGATAAAGCAGTGAACAAAAAGACCTTTGTGGTCAGGTTCGGCTTGAAAGCCGGATACGGAGAAATGCTTTTCTTCATCCTGCTCGCCGAAGCATGTACCTTATACTGCTATTCGTTTTCATGGAACAGCCTGATAATACTGCCGCTCGCCATATTATTTATCATGACACTCAAAGCAAAAGGCTCACAGTATAACCGCTGTCTGCTTTTTGCAGGTTTGAACAACCTTATCTTCGTAATACTCACTGCAATAACCCTCTTACTATAACAAAGCCCAAACACCCCATTACCCAAACGCCGTTCCGGAAAATTAAAACGCCGAAAGAATTTTCTCAAACGGCGTTTTAATTTTTTAGAAGGGCGTTGGCGTTTTGCAGATTGATTTTTATGGGCGGGAATGTTATGGAAAAGATTGCGTTTTCACTGTTTTGCAGCTTGTTTTTCTTTGATGAAAACAACTTTGAAAGGGAGTGAAAGATTTGGTTTTTGCTTTTACTTATCGGCAACTCGTGGTTTTTTCGTACATTTGCAGTTTTGAATTTGACAAGAGAGTAAAAAATAAACATTGACAAGATATGGATTTCAGTCTAACAAAACAAGAAGAGTTGTTCTTGCAGATGATAAGGGAGTTTGCACAGAACGAAGTGAAGCCTTTGGCGGCAGAAATTGACGAAGAGGAACGTTTCCCTATGGAGACGGTGGAAAAAATGAAGAAGATTGGTTTGATGGGTATTCCTGTTCCGAAAGAGTATGGCGGACAAGGCGGTACTAATCAGATGTACACTATGGCAGTTGAGGAATTGTCGAGGGTATGTGCTACAACGGGTGTTGTGGTTTCTGCTCATACGTCTTTGTGTATTGCTCCCATAATGGAGAACGGTACGGAGGAACAAAAGCAGAAGTATATTCCCAAGTTGGCAAGCGGAGAATGGATTGGTGCTTTCGGTTTGACCGAACCTAATGCCGGTACGGACGCTGCCATGCAACAAACCACTGCCGTTGAGGACGGAGACAGCTATGTATTGAACGGAAGCAAGATTTTCATCACCAATGCGGGCTATGCTCATGTGTATGTTATCTTTGCAATGACGGATAAGAGCCTTGGCAACAAAGGTATTTCTGCTTTCATAGTTGAAAAGGATACTCCGGGCTTCTCAATCGGCAAGAAGGAGAAGAAACTCGGTATTCGCGGTTCTGCAACCTGCGAATTGATATTCGAGAATTGCCGCATACCTAAGGAAAATCTTTTGGGCAAGGTGGGCAAAGGCTTTGTTATTGCCATGAAAACATTGGACGGCGGTCGTATAGGTATAGCTTCTCAGGCTCTCGGCATAGCTCAAGGTGCTATGGACGAGACTGTGAAATACACTAAGGAGAGAAAGCAATTCGGACGTTCCATTGCACAATTCCAAAACACCCAATTCCAGTTGGCGGAAATGGAAACGAATGTGAATGCTGCCCGCTTCCTTGTTCGCAGTGCCGCTTACAGAAAAGACAAAGGGCTTCCTTATTCCAAAGATGCCGCTATGGCAAAATTATTTGCCGCTCAAACAGCGATGGAAGTAACCACCAAGGCTGTTCAGTTGCACGGCGGTTATGGTTATACAAGGGAATACCCTGTGGAAAGAATGATGAGAGATGCCAAAATCACCGAGATATACGAGGGAACAAGCGAGGTTCAACGTATGGTCATAGGAGCGTCTTTATTGAAGTAAAGAGTAGGGCTTTCTTTTCTCCATCGGCAAAAGCCGAATTTGCTTTTCGCAGACGGAGAGAGGGAGACAGTATAATAAGGTAATAAAACATCAGAAATAAGAAATGAAAATAGTAGTTTGTATCAAGCAGGTTCCCGATACAACCGAGGTAAAACTCGATCCGAAGACGGGAACTCTAATCAGAGACGGCATTCCTTCTATAATGAACCCTGATGATAAGGGCGGTTTGGAGTATGCACTTCAATTAAAGGACGAATACGGTGCAGAGGTTACCGTTATAACCATGGGTCCTCCGCAAGCGGATGCTGTTTTGAGGGAAGCCTTTGCGATGGGTGCCGACAGAGCCATTCTTTTGACCAGCCGCAAATTTGCGGGTGCGGATACTCTTGCGACTTCCAACGCTTTGGCAGGAGCTTTGAAGGTATTGGATTTCGATTTGGTGCTTGCCGGTCGTCAGGCAATAGATGGCGATACAGCACAAGTGGGACCGCAAATTGCGGAACACCTCGGCATTCCTCAGGTAAGCTACTTGGAGGATTTGAAGTTCGACGGCAAGAAAACTCTTCGCATAAAGAAACAGTTGGAAGACGGTTATCAAGTTGTTGAAGTGGACACTCCTTGTCTTCTTACTTGCTTGGCGTCTGCCGTAAAGCCTCGTTACATGAGCGTAAACGGTATTATGGAGGCTTGGAACAAAGAAGTGGAGATTTGGGATACCGATAAGATTGATGTTGCAGAGGAAAAACTCGGTTTGAAAGGTTCTCCTACAAAGGTAAAAAAGGCAGGTGCAAAAGAGATGAAAGCTGCCGGCGTTGTGAAGGACGGTTTGTCTGCCGAGGAAGCGGCTGAACTTATCATCGAGAAATTGAAAGAAAAATTCATCATCTAAAAACTGAGGAAGAAATGGATAAATCACAATACAAAAACGTCTTTGTCTTCTGCGAACAAAGGGAAGGCAAGTTACAGAACGTAGCATTGGAACTCTTGGGCAAAGCTCACGATTTGGCAAAGGATTTGAACCAAGAGGTTTATGCAATGTTGTTGGGTCATAACGTCAAAGGGCTTGCACAGGATTTGATTGCCCACGGTGCCGACAAGGTATTGGTTGCAGATGATGAGAGTTTGAAGGACTACACCACCGAACCATACGCACAGGCTGTGTATCAAATGGTTTGTGAGCAGAAACCGTCAATCGTTTTGATAGGTGCGACAACCATAGGCAGGGACTTGGGTCCTCGTTTGTCCGCAAGAATTACGACAGGTTTGACTGCGGATTGTACAAAGTTGGAAATATCCGAGGAAAAAGAACTTTGGTCAACCCGTCCTGCTTTCGGCGGTAATCTTATGGCTACCATCGTTTGCCCTGATCACCGTCCGCAGATGAGTACGGTACGTCCGGGCGTGATGAAAGCAATGCCTGCCGATGCTTCTCGC
>URCX01000068.1 GCA_900546465.1 uncultured Bacteroidota bacterium
AGATCTTAATCCCCTCTCGACTTCATTCCCTTCTCCCATCTCTTCATTCCTCGTTCCCACCTCATCGCTACCTCGTCGTTTGGGATTGCAAAAGTAATACCTTTTCCTTTCCCAACCAAATGTTTTCCCAAGTTTTTTGTTTCACCATACTTTAATCTGCTGATAGACATCAAGAAAAATATTTCAACTTATTGTTTTGAGGTATTGAAAAATCAATGCTTCCCATTGTTTTGACGAACCGCCGTTCCGGAAAATCAGAACGCCTTTCCAAGAAATTCTTTCGCCCTTTCAATTTTCCGAAAGGGCGTTTTAGAAAATCCTTACTGCGAACTGTTCTCCCGATGTTTTATCTCAATTTGTCTCTTTGGTAGGTTTTGCGTATGTTTGTAAAGAAGAATATGACACCTGCGGCATTCACGAAGCCGGCTGTCCAAAAGGCGGAGAAATAGCCGAAGTATTCGACAAGCATTCCGCCTATCATTATGCCCAATCCCACTCCTACGTCCCAAGAGATAAGTAGCGATGAGTTGGCAGTTCCTCTTTGTGTGTGCGGAGCGAGGTTGATGAACATGGTTTGAAAAGCCGGGAACATGTGTCCGTTTCCCAAGCCTATTATGAGGGCTGCTCCGTAATATCCGAAGTAGTTATGTACGCCTGCAAAAAGGAAATAACCGCATAGTGAGATAAGCAAGCCCAAGGATGCGTTCCAAATCAACATGCCTTTACGCAATGTGCGGCTTCCGATGAGCCTCGATAGTATCAATCCGACGGACAACAGGAGAAAAAACACTCCCGTACCGCCTGTTATGCCCAATCTCTCTTTGCCGTATATGGCTATATAGGTCGAAATCACTCCGTAGCCGAAAGCGAAACAAATCATAGCCACAGCTTCCCGCCATGCTCTGACAAGGAAGAACCTGTCCAAACTTATCTTATTGGCTTTCTTCACCAATTCTCTTTTCTTTAATTTCAATGTGGAGTTGATTGCAAAGCCCAAACCTGCAAAAAGCAGGGATAGAGAGAATATGATATTGTAATTATGGCAGGCATCATAAATCCATAAAGCCACAGAGGGGCTTATTGCCGTCGCTATGTTGTTGCTTAATCCGTAATAGCCTATGCCCTCTGCCCGACGCGAGGGATACAATACGTCGATTGCAACGGTGCTGTTGGCAACGGTTGTTGCTCCGAATGGGGCTCCGTGCAGAGTTCTGATGATTGCGAACAACAGAAGCGAACCTGCCACCATATAGCCTGCGAAAAAGAGAAAGAAAAGAAACATGCAGAGCAACAGAACTTTCTTTCTGTCGAAACTATCGACGAAATAACCGCTGAAAGGTCTGATGAGTAAAGCCGTCAAAGCGTATCCGGAAAGCACAAGCCCTATCGTATGTTTGTCCGCACCGAAAGTCTCGCTCAGATAGAGCGGCAGCAGCGGTGTAACCAACATGAAAGAGAAGTATATGGCGAAATTTGCCAACCATGTCTTCAAATATTCCGCATTCCAGAGCTTTTCTTTTTCCATTTCTCAAATTCTTTTTCATCATGCAACCGAAAAATCTGGAGCTTTCATCTTCTTAATCTGTATTTTCAGCATTATCATCGTTATGACGAAAGCAGAAAAATCAGCAACAGGGCAGGCAAACCAAACACCGTTCAATCCCATGAATAGAGGGAAGATAAGCAATCCCGGTATCAGAAAGATAAGTTGACGTGTCAGCGAAAGAAATATTGCTTTCTTTGCAAATCCGACGGATTGAAAGAAACTGGCTGCCACGACCTGCAATCCGATAACGGGAGACATCGCCATAAGTATCCGGAAACCGATGACGGAAAGGTCTATCAGTTTTCGGTCGGTTGTAAAGGCTGATGCCAAAAGTCCGGGAATGAATTCCGAAGCCATAAATCCCACTGTGGTTACCAACCCTCCCAAAACCAATGATAGTTTCAAGCATTTCAAAACCCTGTCCATGCGTTTTGCTCCATAGTTATAGCCGACTATGGGTTGCATTCCCTGCGTTACGCCAAGCACAACCATAAGGAACATAAAGGCCACCGAATTGACTATGCCGTATGCACCTATTGCCAAATCGCCTCCGTATTTCTTCAAACTGATATTGAAGATGATGACAACCAAACAGCCCACAAGGTTGGTCGCAAAAGGAGAAGCACCTATGGCACAAGCCTGTGCAACAATCTTTCGCTTCAAATGCAGGCATTCTTTGGTGATATATACAACTTTGTTACGCTTCAAAAGCATGAAAATCAAAACGAATGTTGTCATAGCCTGCGTCAGCACCGTCGCCCATGCCGCTCCGGAAATTCCCCAATCGAAAACAAAGATGAAGAGTGCGGCAAGAATGGCGTTCATGATGACAGAGCCGACGGTAACCCACATTGCTTTTTCCGGATAGCCGGAAGAACGCAAAACGGAGTTCAATCCGAGGTACAGATGTGTGAAAACATTTCCTATAAGTATGACAAACATATAATCCTTGGCATAAGGCACTGTCTGCGGACTGCCTCCGAGTGCATATAATATAGGTTCCAAGAACGGAAGGCAGGCAAGAGTGAAACCTATTCCGAAGATGATATTCAGAATAATCACATTACCCAACACAAGCCTTGCCGTATCATAATCCTTCTCGCCCAACTTGATCGAAACCATGGTTGCGGCACCCACGCCCACCAAAGCACCGAATGCAGCCGCAAGGTTCATAAAAGGAAAGGTCAAAGCCAAGCCGGAAATAGCCATGGCATCTACCCCCTGTCCTATGAAAATACGATCAATTATGTTGTAAAGCGAAGAAGCAATCTGTGCAACAATCGCAGGCAAAGCATAATTCATCAATAACCTGCCAATCTTTTCCCGCCCCAAAATCAGAGCTTTTTCTTCATTCTTTTCGTTCATATCGAAACGCAAAATTACTACATTTAACCGTAAGGCGAAGCCGGCAAAAGCGGAATTAACATACCGCCTGAACACAATATGCAAGCTATTCAAGACAAAGCAAAATATCAGATATTACCGCCCATTCAATGAAACGCCATTTCATGAAAACTGAAACGCCGTTTGGAGAAATTCTTTTGCCGTTTTAATTTTCTGAAAGGGCGTTTCATTTTCGTGATTTGCAAAGTGCTGATTTCCCGATTATAAAAAGATTGAGCGATATTATCACCCAAATACGGAATTATGCAGGATTATTATATTTGTTTCCTTTTGCTATAAGTTGTCGGTTGGGATTTGCCGAATGAAAGCCTCTTACAAACGAATGGAAAGGGAGGATAGAGGAGGCAATGGTGGATCTTTTTCTTCAAACTTGCCGGAAAGTTCTTGACAATGTCATGTTTTTTCGTACATTTGCATTTTCGTTTTCGTACGATTGAAATTATTGACAAATTTAAAGCATTATCAAAATGATTGATTCAACAAAATATTCAGGAAAAACACGTCAAGAGAGCGACTTGATAGGAACTAAGGAAATTCCCGCAGAGGCTCTTTATGGTGTACAGTCGGCAAGAGGTTTTGAAAACTTCAAAATTTCCGGCAAATTGATGAACGACTATCCTAATTTCATCAAAGGTATGGCTTTGACAAAGAAGGGTGCTGCCGTTGCCAATCACAAACAAGGTAAGTTGACTGACGAACAATTCAAGGCTATTTCTCAGGCTTGCGATGAGCTTTTGGAAGGAAAACATCACGAGTTCTTCTTGTCCGATATGATACAAGGAGGTGCGGGTACAACGGTCAACATGAATGCAAACGAAGTGTTGGCAAATCGCGCATTGGAAATCATGGGCAAGGAACACGGACAATATGAGTTCTGCTCTCCTAATGACCATTTGAATGCTTCTCAATCCACAAACGATGCTTATCCTACAGCATTCCATTTCGGTTTGTACTTGGAGAACAAGCAACTTGTTGAAGCATTGAACCGAATTATCGCTTCTTTGGACGCAAAGGCAAAAGAATTTGCACATATAATAAAGATGGGAAGAACCCAATTGCAGGACGGAGTGCCTATGACATTGGGACAGACTTTCAAAGGATTTGCAAATTTGTTGAGAAGAGAGGTTGAGAACTTGAACAAAGCGGCAGAGGATTTGCTTTGTATAAACATGGGTGCCACAGCCATAGGAACGGGAATTTGCTCCGAACCCGGTTACAGCAAACTTTGTACCGAGGCTTTGAGAGAGATTACGGGTTGGAATGTAACCTTGGCTGAGGATTTGGTAGAGGTAACTTCGGATACTTCCACATTGGTAGGCTATTCTTCGGAGTTGAAACGTATAGCGTTGAAAGCAATAAAGATATGCAACGACCTGCGTTTGATGGGTTCGGGTCCTCGTTGCGGTATTCACGAGTTGTTCTTACCAGAAATGCAACCCGGTTCTTCAATCATGCCGGGCAAGGTAAACCCTGTTATACCTGAGGTAATGAACCAACTTTGCTATAAAGTAATAGGTAATGACACTGCTGTTATGTTGGCTGCCGAAAATGCACAGTTGGAATTGAACGTAATGGAGCCGGTATTGGTATTCTGTTTGTTTGAATCCATAGATTTGTTAACCAACGGCTTCAACACTCTAAGAACGCTTTGCATTGACGGTATCAGAGCAGACGAAGCAAATTGCGAGCGCCAGGTAAAAGGTTCCATAGGAATAGTTACGGCTTTGAACCCTATTATCGGATACAAGAACTCCACAAAGATTGCAAAAGAAGCAATGCAAACAGGTAAGGGCGTTTACGAATTGGTATTGGAGCATGGCATATTGTCGAAAGAGGACTTGGATACCATTTTGAAACCTGAAAACATGATTGCACCTGTTAAATTGGACATCAAACCGAAACACTAAATCTCAAACAGAGCAAAAATAGTGTATTTTTCATTCACACCGTCCGATATGAACATCGGACGGTTTTATTTTTCGCAAAGACGCCTCAACAATATGTGCGACAGCTTGTTTTATGGTATTGCTGCAATATATTCTTTCATAAAAAGAAAGAGAGAAAACAGGCAAGAGAACTCTTTGACGGCTTGTTTTGTTGTTGTGGATATATTTTCATATCTTTGCAGGCGTTTTTCCGATAAAGATTTTTTGAAATGACGAATATATTCGAAGAGAAAAGAAGAAAGCAGGAGGCGATAGATAACGCAATGAGCAAAATAAAGCACGTCATTGCCGTTGCCAGCGGAAAGGGTGGCGTAGGTAAGTCCACCGTAGCCGCAAACATCGCTTTGTCTTTGGCAAAGAAAGGTTACAGGGTAGGGTTGGTTGATGCCGACATCTACGGACCGAGTATTCCGACACTGTTCAATATAGAGAACGAGCAAATCATGGCGGCAGAAATAGATGGACGCCAACTTATGTTGCCTTTCGAAAAGTTCGGAATAAAGATGATGAGCGTCGGTTTCTTCGTAGAGAAGGACAAACCTATGCTATGGCGCGGTCCTATGGCTGCAAATACCCTTACACAGATGCTTACCGAGACCTTTTGGGACGAATTGGACTTTTTGATTTTGGACATGCCTCCCGGAACAGGCGACATTCAACTAACCTTGGTTCAACAATACTCTGTATCGGGTGCAATTTTCGTTTGTACACCTCAGCAACTTGCCGTTGCCGATGTAAGGAGAGCGGTAAACATGTTCAAAAACGACCAAATTCCTGTTCCGATAATAGGACTGGTAGAGAATATGGCATACTTTACGCCTAAGGAGTTACCGAATAACAAGTACTATATATTCGGTAAGGGTGGCGGAGAACTTTTGGCAAAAGAAACAGGCATAGACCTCATTGCCCAAATACCGATTTCCCTCGACATATCGGAGACCAACGACAGTGGAAACCCTATATCTTTGGATTTCTCCTCACCTGAGGCGGAGTGCTTCATGCAGTTGGCAGAAAAAATAGCAGAAAAAACAATCAAAAAAGAGTAAAAATCATGACACAGGAAGAAAGAACGGACTTGGAAAACAGAGTAAAGAAAGTAATTGACAGCATACGCCCATATTTGCAAAACGATGGCGGAGACATAGAGTTCATTCGCATGAGTGATGAAAAGGTTGTATATGTCGAATTGCAAGGACACTGCGGCAGTTGCCCTCATGCCTTGGCAACATTGAAACAAGGTGTGGAAGCAGCCGTAAAAGAAGAAGTACCGGAAATAGTTTCAGTCGAAAGAATAGCTTAAAAGCCCAAAGCAAAGCGACATGATTTACACAAGAAAAGGCGATAAAGGCACGACAAGTCTTGTAGGAGGCGAGCGTGTTCCCAAATATGACCTCAGAGTCGAGTGCTACGGCACAGTAGATGAGTTGGTTTCATATTTGGGATTAGTCAGAGACTGTCTGCATGATGCAGTCCTTATAGACGAATTAAAGAAAATTCAAAACACTCTTTTCAATGTCGAAAGTATTTTGGCATGCGAAACACCTGAAATAGCAGAGAAAATGCCTGCTGTAAAGACAGAAGATGTGCAGTATTTGGAGAAAAGAATAGATGCGATGAACGCAAAACTCTTGCCATTGAAAGCATTTCTTATTCCAGGAGGCAGCCGTACGAGTTCGCATATACACGTTGCGAGAACCATTTGCCGAAGAGCCGAACGACTATGTGTAAGACTGAGCGAAGAAAAACCAACAGACAATACAATATTGCAGTACATAAATCGTTTATCAGACTATCTTTTCGTACTCTCACGCCTGATACTGAAACAAAAAGGCAGAAAAGAAAGCTATTGGGAAGGCGAATGAAAGTAAGAAAACGGCAAAAGCAGATTGAAAAGGAATAAAACAACAATAAAAACACAAGACAATGTATTGGACTTTGGAACTTGCATCTAAATTAGACGATGCACCGTGGCCGGCAACCAAGGAAGAGTTGATGGATTACGCTGTAAGAAGCGGAGCTCCGGCAGAAGTGCTGGAAAATCTTGCGGAAATCGAGGATGAGGGCGACATTTACGAAACCATTGAGGACATTTGGCCGGACTATCCGACCAAAGAAGACTTCTTCTTTCATGAGGACGAATATTGATATCGTCAGAAAAGCCTCACAAACAAAGTTTTTAACTACAAAAACCGCAGTTTCACTTTCAGAAACTGCGGTTTTTCATTGTCCATTCAAATAGAAAGCCCTTCAAAAAGTTTGTGAGAAACTTCTTCAATCCGAATTGAAAAATCGTCGGAACGGAGAAGTTTTGTATCTTTGTACACAGAATAACAAAAACGGAGGAAAGAAACAGAGAAAGAGAGATAAAAACATCGTTTAATACGCTTTTATAATACGTCAACAGCGTTTTTGCTTATAATCTTGGTTGTACGAAACCTGGAAAACTTCATACATATCCACCATAGAGAAAGCAAGTAACGCTCACGATTGTAATATCGTGGGCTTTGCTTATTTGGTGGATTAGGTAGTTCCAGGACCTCGTATAACCGATAAGATGAAGAACCCACGTTTTTGGTTCCCATATCATCGATTATTGAAGCAAAGGCATTTTGTAGAATACAGAGGAACCAATAATAGTATGACAGAGAACACTAAGAAAGAAATCCACATAGGATTGAAAATAAGAGAGGAACTTCGCCGACAAGGAAGGAGTAATCGTTGGTTTGCCGAACAGTTGAACATCAATCAGAGAACAGTAAACAAGATTTTCGATAAAGTATGCATCGATACACAGCAGTTACTTCGGATTTCAAGAGTTTTGAAAGTAGATTTCTTCAAGTATTTTTCCGAAATTATTTAAGGAGGATACGAACTGAAAGCAACAACCCGCCGTAATTTATCACCTTTGTGATTTTTTGCAATGCTCCCATTGCCCAAATTGGGCTTACAGCCTGTTTCGGGCAATGGTTTTTCTTTGAAAGAGAGTGGAATTTGCGTTACTTTGCCGACAAATTCGGTCAGTAAGAAGCAAACATACGGCACAGAATGCTTTTATCCTTGTGAAGAAAGAAATCAATAAACTAATAATTCATACATCATGGAAAACACAGTAAAGAAATCTGCGACCTATGGCGATTGGACTATCGACTTTATGAGCAATAAAAAGTTGGTGATAAAGAAAAACGGCGAAGTTTGCAACAAAGTGAGAACAGAAGCGATTGCAATCGCAAATGCAATCGCTTATGATTATAATCCGGAATGGAGTAGCATGTATTTGGGATGTGCCTTGCTCGATATCATCAATATGAAGAAAGCACAAGCTTTGAATATCGACGGACGCACGAAAGTAAACAAACTAAAACGAGACTTTAAATGCTTGTTCAATGCTTCATTACGAGTTTATGATGGAGCAAAACTTGCAGACGAAGATAACAAACTCAGTGTATTACGCAAAGAAGGTTGTATAGGTGGAGAAATGGTATGTACACCAAATGATTCTGTGGAGTACTTTAAATATTTTATGAAGCATCTTTTCGGTATCAAAGTTGAAGTTGCAACTTGCGATGACAAAATGTTGGTTATTGACGAAATGCCTCTCGGTATGATAAGCAAAATCAGCAGCAACCCTTCCAAGGAAGAGATGAAAAAACTCCTTGAAAAAAAATAAGGCAACAGAGCGTCTTGACATTGCATAGCGAGAAGAAGCAAAGTGCAAATCAAAAAGAAATCATGAGAAATATGGAAGATTTATCAACTCATCAGTGGAATTTACTCCGTCAGATTATTGATGCAAAGCAACCAATAGTTATTTTCTCTACCTCGTTGACAAAGGAGGAATTACAAAGTCGGCTTGGAAACAAAGAAATCAAATGGTTTGATTGCAAGTCGCTCACTAACTTGGCAGAACTGACAGATGTTTTAAGTAAAGATAGTTCGGTCATTGTCTTGGAACACCTCAATGAATCTCCTGAGATATTCGCAAGCATGGCAGAGAAGAAGAATGATTTCCGGTTGTGTCAAACAAATATTCCTCTGACCAAAGAGCTTGTCAAGAAAACTTTGATTGAAAAAGCAAAGCGAACTCTTAAAACAGAAAAGCCATTTGCCAATGTCGGAAAAAACAAAGACGAACTGCAAAGCACTGTATTCAACATCAAGAAGTATCCGCACCTTTTCGTGTTGGGTTGCTTGATGGATAAGCAGATAACGGCAGAAAGAGCATGGGCGATTCCATTGAAAGTATGTAAAGAAACCAACAAGTGGTCTGTTGACGAACTCTCTACCATTACAAAAGAAGAGATGATTGATTTATTTGAGACAAATCATCTTCACAGGTTTAACAAGGGCATGGCGGAAATATTTGTCTTGGGAGTCAAGAAAATCAAAGAGCAGTATGGCGGAGATGCTTCGAGGATTTGGAGCGACAATCCTACAAGTGCAGAGGTTGTATATAGATTTCTCGAATTTAAGGGTGCAGGTATCAAGATAGCCACCATGGCAGCCAATATTTTGCAAAGAGATTTCAGTGTGCCGTTTTCAGATCTCAGTGCCATAGATGTTTCTCCGGATATTCAGGTAAGGAGAGTATTGTACCGTTTGGGCTTAATCGAGGATGAAAACAATGTAAACATGGCTGTTTATATGGCAAAAGCAATCAATCCTGAATTTCCCGGCTTGATAGACTACCCATGCTGGTTGTGGGGAAGAGATTATTGCCACCCGCAATCACCCAAGTGCATCAAATGTCCGTTAGCAACAGCCTGCATATACAACTTGGAAAAGACTATGGAGACCTTTCTGAATAAATAGCAAATAATAAATTCAATCAAATCGTTCAATAACCGACTTCAACTCACAAATGCAACTTATCGGTCAGACCATTGTTATGGTCTCAAAATTAGCGAAAAAGTATTCAAGAGAAGTTAGAAAACCAAGTTTTTTCTTGGCTCATTTGGTTTCAGTTTCTCTATCACTGCTCTTGTCGATGACTTTGCCTCCTTTCTTTCAAGTAAGGATAGCCGACACATATT
>URCX01000069.1 GCA_900546465.1 uncultured Bacteroidota bacterium
CGCCGAAAGAATTTTCTCAAAGGGCGTTTTAATTTTCTGAATCGCCCTTTGGTTTTTGTCGCTTATTGAACTTGTGTTGCTACTCTCTTTTTTATCTTCCCGAATGAGGTGGTTCGGACTATGTTTTCCTTGTGCTTTTGTTGCTTATCCGTGTTTCAAACAAGGTTGTAAACATTCGATGGTTGATAAAAATGGGAGGGGATATAATTTCAAGCCGTGTTTAGGAGTTAATTTAGCAGAATAAAAATCTACATTATCATGAGAGTATTTTCAGGTGGTTTATACTGTTTTGCAAGCCTCGTTTTGTTTGCCTTTTGTGCTTATTCTCAAAAGCTAAGCATGAACGAACGTTGTGTTTCCGACTACAAAGCGGCATACGATAACTATATGAGCGGTAATTATTCTTCCTCTTTGGAGGGCTTTTCCGACTTTCTTTCTCGTTATCCGCAGAAGGATAATCCTTTTTCGGAGCAGGCTTTTTTCTATCGTGCGGCAGCTTCTCATGCTTTGACGAATGCAGATGCCGATGTATTGCTTTCCGACTTCATCAGACAGTATCCGCAATCTCTGTATTTGAATAAGGCGTCTTTTCTTTTGGCTGATTTCTATTCCAATGCAGGAAAGTTTGAGCGGGCTTTGGAGGTGTATAAAGGAATGAATGTTTCGGCTCTTGAAGGAGAGAGTTGGTATGAGTATCATTATAAGTACGGTCATTGTTTGTTCTTGAACTCTGATTATGATGAGGCAGTATCGGAATTGGACAAGGTCAGGGAGGCGAAAAGTAAGTATGCAGCTTCGGCAAGCTATTTTCACGCTCACATAATGTATGAACAGCAGCAGTATGAGCAGGCTTTGAAGGAATTTCTCGACTTGCAGCAGGATAAGAATTTCGGAAAGATTGTGCCTTATTATATTGCACAGATTTATTACTATCGCGGAAATTATGAGGAGTTGATAGAGATAGCTCCACGTCTTTCCGAGAAATCCCAATCCAAGCGAAGCGGAGAATTGAACCGTATGTTAGGCGATGCTTATTACAAATTGGGACGTTATAAGGAGGCAATTCCTTATTTGGAAAAGGCTGTACAACAAGAGAGTGCCGATGCTCAGGATTATTATCTTTTAGGTTATACCCTTTTGGAGGAGAAAGAATATGCCAAGGCAAAGTCTTATCTCTTGAAAGCGACAGATGGCAGAGATTCTCTGGCTCAAAGTGCTTTCTATCATTTGGGAATATGTTGTCTTGAATTGGGTGAAAAACAGAATGCACAAGCTATGTTCAAGGAGGCTTGGGAGATGGATTTCGATAAGGCAATTCAAGAAAAGGCTTTGTTGAATTACGCCAAGGTTTCCTATGAAACCGCTCCTGCCTATAATGAATCGGTAAAGGCTTTTCAAGCCTTTGCGGATATGTTCCCCGACTCGGATAAAGCAGATGAAGCCAAGGAGTACCTTGCACAGCTGTACGGAAACATGAAGAACTATCGTGATGCGGTGGAGATGTTGGAGCAGATGTCGGAACGCAGTTTGTCGGCAAACAAGGCTTATCAGCGATTATGTCTTAACCGTGCAATAGAGGTGTTTAACGAGGGTAGGGCAGAAGATGCCTTGATTTATTTGGATAAATCGCTCTCTCAGACTCATGATAATGAGCTTACAGCTTCGGCATACTATATGAAAGCCGAGGTTTACTACCAAATGGGAGAATATGATTTGTCCGTGAAGAATCTTAACGCCTTTTACGCTTCGGCAGGTGCTGCTGAAAGTCCGTATCTTGCACAAGCCGATTATACAATGGGCTATAATCTTTTCAAACAAAAGAAATATTCCACTGCGAAGAACTATTTCCAAAGAATAATAGGTAAACTCGATACCAAGCAAAGCGAAGATGCAGCTTTGCGATATGCGGATTGTTTGTATATGTGCAGAGATTTCAATTCGGCAATAGAGCAGTACGGAAAGATTATCGAGAAACAACATCCCGATGCAGACTATGCGTCTTATCAAACAGCCATGGCGTACGGAGCATTGGGCAACTATGAACGCAAAAAAGAAGTTTTGGAGCGTGCATATGAGAATTACAATCAAGGCAACTATGCTGCAACAATCAAATACGAACTTGCAAACACCTATCTCACCTTGGAGGAAAACCGTAAAGCCATAGACACCTATCAAAACGTCATAACGCTATATCCGCAGTCCCTTCACGTGAAGGATTGCTATGCAAAGATAGGTATGATTCATTATAAACTCGGTGAAGATGCCAAAGCGTTGGAGTATTTGGATAAATTGGTAAAGACATATCCCGACAGCGAGGAATCGCGTGCGGCATTGGCGAATATAAAAGCAATATATGTTTCAGCCAATAAGGTAGATGATTATTTGGCATATACAGAGAATTTGCCGACAGCAAGAGTATCGGCAGGAGATAGGGATTCCATAAGCTATCAGGCGGCAGAAAATTTGTATATGGAGGGCGATTGTGCGAATGCAATCATGGCTTTCGAGCAGTATTTGAGCAAATATCCGAAAGGCATCTTCTTTGTGAATGCGGATTACTACCTTGCAGATTGCTTGAATAAGTCCGGCAGAAAGACGGAGGCCTTGAAGCATTACGAAGCCGTAATAGAAAATCCGAAGAATGTGTTTACCGAAAAATCTTTGCTCAAAGCGGCAGAACTGAATTTGGAAACTAAGAATTACGAAAGGGCAGAGCAGCAATACAATCGCTTGGAGGCAATAGCGGAAGTAAGTACGCATAAACTCTTGGCATTGGACGGACAAATGCAAAGCTGTTTCCATTTAAGCAAATTCGATTCGGCAACAATGTATGCCAACAAACTGCTTTCGCTTGAGAAGACTGATGAGACCGTAAAGGAAAGAGCAACATATATATTGGCGAAATCCTTACTTGCAAATCAAAACAGCGGACAGGCAATTGTCGAATTGAAACGTTTGACCAAAGCAAAAAATCCTGAATACGCAGGAGAGGCACAGTACACCTTGGCAGAATTGAGCTTTCTTGCCGGAGACGTAGCAGGAGCGGAGAAGATGATACACCAAATCAACGCAAACCCATCAAGCGAATACTGGTTGGCTAAAACATTTGTGCTTTGGGCAGACATATTCAAGAGTAAAGGTAATGTTTTGCAGGCAAAGCAGACATTGCAAAGCATAGTGGATAATTACGATGGGGACGAGGAACTTATCGAAACGGCAAAACAAAAACTCCTTCAACTGACAGAGGAACAGGATAAGACACGTAAAGAAAATGAAACCAAACGCATGGAACATAATGCGGCGGTTGATGAGGTCATAATAGAGGAACAAGAGTAATGAAAAGAACAAACAAAAAAAGTAATCGGCACATGAAAAGATATATATATGCAATCATAGTTTTTTCTCTCTTGGGCATGAACGCAAAAGCCCAACAACCAAAAAAGGACGAGTATAACGAAAGCGTTGTGATAAAGACTACGTTTTCTCCTGTGGTGAATGAGGCGTACAAATTGACGAGTAAACCAACCGTATTCGACTCTACCTTTGAACTTCCTGCCTTCAAATACGATAAGACCGGCAAACAATTTCCCACATTCATGACTTTCGACAAAATAAAGCCTGCAAATGTGAAAGACGAAAGGACAGAGAATTTATACAATGCTCATATTAAAGCAGGCATAGGCACTTATTTTACCTCTCTTTTGGAGGCTTCCTATTCTCAAACGCGTTCCAAAGATTTGGTTTACAGTGCAGATTTCAAGCATAGGTCGTCTCTCGGACAGATAAAGGATTATGCACATTCCACATATGCGGAAAACGACTTGCGTTTGTATGCAAAAAAGATATGGACGGACTTTTCATTGGACGCAAACATCTTTTACGAACATCAAAGGTACTATTACTACGGCTTTTCCGATACGATAGATAAAGCAAAAAGCGATTACCGTACCATATACCGCACCATAGGAACACGTCTCAACTATCGAAGCCTTTACAGAGACGAAAGCATGTTTCATAACTTTGCTTCCTTTGCTTTCCGGCACACTTCCGGCGAATGGGGCTATGGAGAAACAGACATTAATTTCACAGCAGGAGTCAGAAAAGAACTTTCACTATTTAACAATCAAACTCAATATCTCGGATTGCAAGTAAACTATAATCAGATAGCCGGTTCGTATTCTGCAAAAGACCTTACACCTTTCTTTGATCCGACTTTGAAACTTGAAGACTACAAGAACCGACAGGGCATTGTCGATATACATGCATACATGGACTTTGCAATAAATCGATTCAACATTCACGCCGCCTTATCTCTCGCTCCATGTTTCGGAAATCATGGAAAATTCTATTTCCTTCCCGATATAATTGCCTCTTTGCCTGACTTGACCGAGCATATAGGCGTAGAGGGCGGATTGAAATCCGAAACAGAACTTCCGACACTCAATGCCATGGTAAGGGAAAACCCTTATATCTCGCCATTGGTGCAAACTAAATTACAGAGTTACACAAGCCTTTTTGCCAAAGCTGTATATAGTGGCTCAAATAATCTGCATGCGGAATTGGAAGTAGGCTTGGCAGCTCTTCAAAACAAGTATTTCTATACCCTTGATACCAATGCTGCTCTCCATAATATGTTTTCCATTGTTTATGACAAGGCGAAACGCCTCTATGTTGACCTTTGCTTAGATTATAAGTTGAAAGACATCACCTTGAAAGCCAATGTCGTTTTTCAAAACGTGAAAACGGAGGATTTGGATAAAGCATGGTATATCCCTGCTTTCAAAGCCGGTATGTCTGTCGAATATTCGGCAGATAAATTGACCATAGCCTTGGTACCGAGCTTCGCAAGTTCAGTCAAATGTTTGAATGAAAAAAGAGAAGTAGTCAAATTGAAATCACGTTTCGATTTGAGCCTGAACGCTTCCTATAAATACTCCGACCAATGGAGCTTTTTTGTAGAACTTGATAACCTTGCATTCCAACGTTATTACAATTACTATAACTACCCTGCACAACGCTTTGTCGGAATTATAGGAGCAAGATATGCTTTCTGAGAATGAATGAAGCCGAAAAGGAATTTCTTTGTGTAGAACTCGATTGTCCTATGGGTATTGTTGCAATAGGACGATTTATCGGAATGATAGAAGATGGTGAACTACCTGTCTCCTCCCTCTATGAACTGAGTATGGAAAGAAATGACAAAGCGGGTTTTCACGCAGCTTGGATTTTGGAAAAGCTTTGCGAGAAAACACCCGATTATGCGGAGTTCTTGGTGGAAGATTTGGCAAGAGACTTCGATAAAATCCGAAATCAAAGCAGTATGAGGGCGTATGCCAAGTTGTTATCCCGTCTTTTGCGACAACAGAAGCGTGGAAAACTTAGCGAAACCCTCTCAACAATATTGCTTTCCATAAATCCCGATAAACAGATAGAAACATGCTTTGCTTTTCTAATCAATCCGAAAGTACGTATATCCGTAAAGCAGATGTGTTGCGAACTTCTGCTTTTCTATAAAGAGAAAGAAACTTGGATTAAAGAAGAATTGCAGGAATTTGCCGCAAATCTCGCTTTGCAAAACACGCCTGCCGCACAATCCTATCGCAAGAAACTCCTCAAAGCCTTAAAGGTATAACAGCTAAAACATAAGAGAAAAGGCTCGAACATCTTTTGAATGTATCGAGCCTTGATATTATCAAACCATCAAGTTTATTCGATGAAAAATTTTTTCGTCCCAATTTGCTCTTGCGTAGTCTCTTGAATTTTTTAGTGGTGTTAAAACAAAGAATTACACGAAACCCACACAAGAGAGTGTTAAAATCAAAAGAATATCGGACAAAAGCCAAAGTCCACTTTGGCAGATATTCCTTTTATATCAGTAAAACCTGTAATTGGTAGAGGTTTTTGGTGAGAAACAAGCCTGCCTTCATGCTTTGAAGACGCTCGTTCAATATTCTCGTTCTGTGAAATTCAAAATCGTAAGGCGGATCAAAGTCAAACGCTTCTTGATGACTGCTGACCTTATACCTGCTTTCCGAAAGGGCTATCTCTATATTGTTTCTTGTTTCGCACTCTTTCGTACTCAGAAGTTTGCCGTAAGGCTTTGCCTTACCGAAAGAAGTCAAGGAAGTCTTGAAAAGGTATGACTTGCAGCCCCGTGTGGACACATCGACACCGCTTTGCGAAACCAACAACATCGCAAGCAATGCCAAAACGTAAGCCATATTTTTGTACCCTTTCATTCCGTCGAACAATATATAATATCCGCTTGCAAAGATACGGCAAATTTCTTATCGAAGCAAATTTTTCTTCATCAAAATGGCATTTGCCCTAATTAAAAGTCCGATTCCTTATTCCCGAAACGCCGATTCAATTTTCTGAAACGCCATTATAATTTTCTGAAACGGCGTTTCGGTAATGCGGAAACGCCGTTTGCTTTTTGAGGGTGAGGAAATTGGGAAATTTGTTTTGCTTAAATGGTGGTTTTATTGGATAAATATATTGGTTTTCAGATGATAGGGTAGGGGCGAAAGGGTGTATGTGAGAGGAAAGTTTGGGAGAAAATGCGATATGCGGGGTAAGTTGTGTGAAAAATATTGTATCTTTGCCAATATGGATATTGCTGCATTGGTTTCGGGAGGGGTTGACAGCAGCGTAGCTGTCGTCCGTTTGAAGGAAATGGGATTTGACCCTACGATTTTCTACATAAAAATCGGCATGGAGGACAAGGACGGTTATGTGGATTGTCCTTCGGAGGAGGATATAGAGATTACGACTTATATTGCCAAGAAGTATGCTTGTCGTTTCGAGATAGTTTCTTTGCAAAAGGAGTATTGGGAGAATGTGGTCAGCTATACAATAGAGGCTGTACGCAGGGGACTTACGCCTAATCCCGATATGATGTGCAATAAGCTCATCAAGTTCGGCAGTTTCGAGAAGAAATGGGGGCATTGCTTCGATAAGATAGCAACGGGACACTACTGCACCACAACCGAAGCAGATGGAAAGGTTTATCTTTCGACGGCTAAGGATCGTGTGAAAGACCAAACATACTTCCTTGGGCAAATCAATTATCTTCAGGTCAAAAAGTTGATGTTTCCCATAGGCGATATGTTGAAAAGCGAAGTAAGAGACAAGGCAAGGCAGTGCCGTCTGCCATCTGCCGAAAGGAAGGATTCCCAAGGTATATGCTTTTTGGGTAAAATCAATTACAATGATTTCATTCGCCGATACCTTGGAGAGAAGGAGGGGAAGATAGTCGAGTTGGAGACGGGCAGGATACTCGGAACGCATAAGGGTTTTTGGTTCCATACAATAGGGCAGCGTAAGGGCTTGGGACTGTCGGGCGGACCTTGGTTCGTGGTTAAGAAAGATATGGAGGAGAATGTGCTTTATGTTTCCCAAGGCTACGACCCCGATACCCAGTACGGAAAGACGATAAACCTCTCTGCATTCGAGTATATCACCGAGGACATTTGGGGGGACTTCAAAGACGAGAAAGACATCTTGTTCAAAATCCGCCATACTCCAGATTTCACGAGGGGAAAGCTAAGAAAGATAAACGACATCTATAGAATAGAAAGTGAAGAACGCATTCAGGGTATAGCGGCAGGACAGTTCGGAGTGATTTACAGTCCTGACGCGAAGTTGTGCTTGGGAAGCGGAGTAATAATAGAGGATTGAGCGAGATTGAGAGCATGAAACAAAGTGTTGTTCATATAACAATAGTTCATCGTCGTTACGATTCGCGGATTTTTCATAAAGAATGCCTGTCCTTATACGAGGCAGGTTATGATGTAAGCCTTATTGTGGCAGACGGTCTTGGCGATGAAGAAAAATCAGGCATTAAGATAATCGACATAGGGCGGGCGGAGAGCAGTCGCTTGAAGCGAATGATTAAGACAAGTCGCAAAGCGGTCAAAGCGGCAGCAAGACTTAAAGCCGATATTTACCATTTTCATGACCCCGATTTACTGATTGCGGCACTTGAATTGAGAAAAGAGGCTTGTGTAATCTTCGATTCGCATGAGGATTTTCCTGCTCTTATGTTGCAAAGGGATTATATTCCGGACTTTGCACGCAGATTGCTTTTTCGATTTGCAAGTTTTACGGAAAGATATTCGGCAAAACGTTTGTCTGCTGTTGTTTGTGCAACGGAGACAATACAGAGGAAGTTTCTTTCTTATGGCAATATCTCTACGGAAACGGTGAAAAATTATCCTGTATTTGCCGATAATGGAAACGCTGAGCCGCATTGCTTTCCCGAAAAGGCAGTGGCATGTTATGTCGGAGGTTTGACTGATGTCAGAGGTGTCAAAGAAATGCTGGAAGCCTGCGACAAGGCAGGCGTTAAGCTCCTTTTGGCAGGAGAATTTGACAATGCGGAATATTTTAAGCAAGTGAAATCCATGCCGCAATGGCAAAATGTCGAGTTCCTCGGCTATGTGCCTAATGCGGAAGTGAGGGAGAGGGTGTATGAACGCTCATCAGTCGGATTGGTTCTGTTACATAAAGCACCTAATCATACCTTTTCCATTCCAATAAAGCAAATGGAATACATGCAGGCAGGACTTCCCGTGATAGCAAGCAGGGAAGTGTTGTTTTGTAAGGAAGTAACAGAGAAAGAACACTGCGGATTGGTAGTTAATCCTCTCGATATCGATGAGGTGGCGGAGGCAATAAGAAAGATAGTAAACAATCCGGACTTGGCAAAGCAAATGTCGGCGAACGCCTTAAAGGCTTCTGCTGACAAATATAATTGGTCAAGCCAAGAGAAAGTGCTGCTCGATTTCTATAAAAGACTGCTTGTTTAGTTCACTTGACCGTATTTCTGACTTTCTTCGGCAAGAGTCTCATCGTATGCTTTGTTAAAGCATAGTCCTTTGTTAATATAAAGCACCGTAAAGCCCGGACGAGGCTTGGTAAATGGATTTTCCATAATTTCCAATTCGGTTTTGAATAAAAGTATCGTTTTTTTTGGCTGTTCAGAATATTTTTCGTATGTTTGCAACGTGATTTCGTTCTTATCCACCTCCAAGATTTGTCTTTACTTGGAAGTCCGCTCCTAAACGGACAAGAAACGAACAAAGGCACCTGCCACAAAGGCAATACGAAATCACTCGGAATTTGCATACAACAGCAAGAGTTTGAAAATTGTTAAAGAGAGTATGCCTGTAAATCATCGAACATCAGGTACGGATACTTGTACCATAAATCGAACTCAAGTTTGAGCTAATAACAAAGCATTATAGATATGAGGAGATTATTATTCCATACGATACTATCTTTATTGACAATCTGTCTTTGTGCTTGTAGTGGAGATGTAGTGAAAAAATCGGAAAAGTTTTTGAAGCAAGAAGAAGCTTTGCCGAGGTTCGCTATGAAAAATGCTAAAATTTATGATATAGAGGGTAAGGAATATATATATGCTATTGCAGATGAAAGGGATGCAATATGCTCTATTGATATTGCGACAAGTAGAATGGACACTATTGCTGCAATATCTCAGACAATAAATGACTTCTGTTATAATTCCGACAGTAAAATAATATGGGCAGCAGTAGGTAGTCATAGAACAGTTTGGAATTCAAAAACGTGTACAGAAATACCTTGTCCTCGTACAAAGCATTATGGAGAATATATCACATGGGCAGGCGTTAGTGCATATCATCCGTTTTTCTCGTCCGGCAATATACTTTACACAGGAATTATTCCGACAGAAGCATTGACTGATTTCAATTATGATTATGCCGGCTTTAGAAAGAAAGCAAGTCTGATTGCAGCATGGGATATAAGCAATCCTGATAGTGTAAGATGTGTGAAGATATTTGGAAAGCGACCTTCCGACCAACCGAAAGATATGTTTATAGATGATTGTTATCAAACGGCATTCAATGTCGAGGACTCCATAATCGTTGCA
>URCX01000070.1 GCA_900546465.1 uncultured Bacteroidota bacterium
CGCCGCCATAAGATGCAAGAGACACTTCTTTCTGTTCCCAAACATCGGAAGCGTTGGAAAGAACCGTGTCGATGGCAATGAAGTTGTCTCCTTCCAATACGCCGACCATGATACCGTTCGGTAGAGCAGGATTTTTCAACTTGAATTGTACGCTTAGAAGGTCAAGACTTTCCTCGAAGGAAGGCAACACCACTGTGGCAGTGTAGCCATTCGCTCTGTTGGAATAAAGATAAAGACAACGATTTCCCGAAGCCGATGAACTGTTCGATATGCTTATTTTGTCGCTTGTGCCGATGCCGTATTTAGTCCAGCATTCCACATATTCGTCATCGCCGTAATAGTAGCTGTCGAAGTTCTCTGCGTATGGCAATTCGTCGATTGCTCCGCATGCTGTTTTGAATCGTCCCTCTGCCCAAGCACTTTCGCCGGAGGAACCGCATATTGCTTTCACTCTGTACGTGTACCAAGTATTAGGAGTAAGCCCTGTGGCTGTGCAGTTGGTCGTTGTGGAAGTAAATGTCAAAGCTCCGCTCCAATCGCTCGCAGATGTGCTTACTTCAAGAAGATAATCGCCCGCATCATTAGGGTCGTTCCATTCTATGGTTGCCTCATTATGGAGTATCTCTGTCAAGTGTTGATTGCTCAATGTCTGACATGCAGGAATGTAATCTATGCTTAGGTCATCTACCCACATATTTCCGGAAGCTCTCACGAAGTGTTCTTTCAAGGCAATGCGACCTCCCTGTCCCGTATAGGAAGCAAGGCTTACTTCACGTCTCTGCCATGTATTGCTTATGGTGTTATATACTGTATCTATGCCGACAAAAGTACCGTCATTCTCGACAACTCCTACTATCATACCGTTATCCAACTGCGGATACTTTAATTGAAAGACCACATTCAAAGCACTCAAATCTATACTTTCGTCCAACTGCGGTGCAACGGCAATCACTTCCGCTGTTGCGTTAGGAACTTGAAATACCAAGGCGGCTGTACCGGATAGATGTTGAGTGTTCGCCACATAAAGGGCGTTCGATGCAGTGGTGTTGTTCAAAATCTTTGTCCAGCATGGCGGAAAGACACTTGTACCCGCACCATAGCTGTCGAAATTATCCGTATAAGGCAATTCCGTTACAGCATCGCAAGGCGTTCTGAAGGAAACAGACGACCAAACACTCTCATCATCGCTGCCGCATATTGCTTTTACGCGACAGTTGTACAAGGTATTAGACGTAAGTCCAGTAAAGGTGTAGAAAGTATCGCTCACATTGTTGCTTTCCGCTCCCGTCCAATCCGCTTGTGTGCTTGGTTTGATTTCGATTTGGTAATTGAGTGCTGCCGCACTTGCATTCCAAATTACGCTTGCCACATTCTGCGATACCGTAGTAGTCTGAAAGCCGCTTATCGCAGGACAAGAAGTATTTGGTGGCGGTACTGCAGCGTATGTTGCATTTTCTTCGGTATTAGTCTCTCCGCTGCCGCTGAAATCCTGCCATCTTGCAATAGTCCAACCGCCTACGCTCTGCATCCAACCATTGTTGGATAAGAACCAAAAACCGGGATAACCGAAGCCGAATTGGCAACGGTCTTCCGCTTCAACAGGAATAAAAGCATCTACATCTAAGTTGACAGGTATGGCATTTGTTGTCGGATTTACAATCTGTGTCGGAGAGTCAGGATCGTGTAAAGAGAATACACCGTTACCGTTCATGTCTATTCCGAAACCGTTAACCGTTCCCGAGGAAGAACCTTCCTGATAATAGAAACGCGGATCCGCTGCCGCAATTTCTTCACACATCTGTTTCATTGATTTATTGCCGTCATAGCGATAGCCATAAACCAAAGCCTGAGGCGTTTTACCATCGTTGAATACCAAGACGAAGGCAGCCTCGTTACTGCCGTTACCGACCCAATACTGGATATCGGCTGCCGTAAACACCCCGTTAGGAGCCGTGCCGAGTGTTTGAGCCGTCAGGCAAATGCTTGTCAACAATGCCGACAAGAGGCATAAACAAACTTTTTTCATTTCGTTGTCTGTCGTTTTATAATTAAACAATGACGTAACTAACGAAAGATACAGCGTGAGAGAAAAGGCAACCCCGAAAAAGACAAGGCATATAACTACCCGCAATTCACTCTTTGCAATCACATCTCTATTTCCCGAAAGATACGATTCTTCTTTGGCAAAATCACGGTAGGTCTTCTGACTTGCACCTCCTCGAAAACGTGCCTTCCCATTACTTGAACAGTGGCTGAGAAATTGCGAGACAATCTCTCTGTGGTTGTTTCCAAAGAACAAAAGCGTTAAACGCTTTCATGGTGCTTACAGCTACGGGTTTAGTTCTTGATTTTCACAAGATTCCCTTTTAATCCGCCGAAGCGGAACCGCCGATTTGCAGCTGCAAAGGTAAAACTAAAATTTGAATCATACTTATTGCAGGCATGGAATTAACGTTTTCCGCATGCTTAGGACAGATAGCGTCTTACAAGAACAGGGGAAGAGATGTTGTAATATCTCTGCATCTTCCCTCTGTCAAATAGGATTTTTTACTTTTTCAGCAGCCTGCTCAGTTCTTTGGGAAAGGTGGCACAGGGTTTGAGTGCATGGTGCATAAGGAGTTCTGATATGTCTTGGGGAAATATGTTGCGATAGATGTATTCTTTCAGCATGCGTGTGTATATGGTTTTCCATTCTTTGCCATGAGAGGCGGTGGTTCTTCCGTTTTGCATGCGGTTCTCCAAATGTGCCATTTCATGTATAAGGACTATGAGCATGGCATAAGGCGAAAGGTCGTCGTTCAATCTTATGAGGTGTCCGCCTTCGGCTGTCGGGTGGTATGAACCGAGGGTTCGGCTGCGAGCCGGGCTTAGTTTGATTTCCGTATTCGGATATGCGGATAGTTGTTTTTCTACTTCTTCAAGCGATTGTGCGGGAAGATGGGTGAGTAAGGGTTTCATACATTAAGGGTTTCTGATGATAAAAAGAGAAAGTCGGGCAGTTGCATTTGCGTTTGGAGCGATGGCGTTTGCCGAATTTTCCGCTGCCTGCACAGGCTCCGAAAAGAAATGCAGATAACAGCATTATGATGACCCACTTTCTCTTTTTCATCTCCACTATACCTTATTATCTTATTATCGAATTATTACTTTATGAGATGATTCTTCGTTGTCGGCATGTATTCTGATGATATATACGCCGCTTATGTAGTTCTGCAAGTTTATCGTATGGCTTCTGCATGCGGAAGGCAGGCTGCGTACCTCCAAGCGACGGCCTGTTTGGTCGTAGATTTCCAAAATGATATTTTGATAATCTGTATCGAAGTCTATGGTCAGGCGATCTGTGGCTGGGTTGGGTGCTATGCGGGAGTTGTTCTCCTTTGCTGCCATTTCGGGCAAGGAAGATGTGTAATCCATTCCGCCTATGGAGCTTACTCCTGTTGAAGCTGGGTCGAGCCATGGTTGCAAGCGGCGTTCGTCTGCACTTCCGTTCGATGCCCATGAGTAGGAAAACTTACCGTAATAATCGATTTTCTTGGCTGCACTTTCGTTGCATGCGGAATAACCGCCCGTAAGGTCGCCTATGATTTGTCCTGCATCATTGAAAAGTGCGGAACCGGATGAGCCTCCTTCGGTTATGCCGTATCCGTTTTCGGTTTCAACCCATTTGGCTTCCCAGTGTGTGGAATTATTGCTGCCCATGCTTGCGGATTGCAAACGGCTGTTGAAGGTGGATATTTTCTTTACGTCTCCGGAAGGGTGATGTATGCAGACTCCGTGGGAAACGGCTTGATTTCTGTTATCCCAACCGCACCAGAAAGGATTGTAGCTTTGAGGTACATCATTCTTCAAGAGAAAGAGACAGAAGTCGCTGCCTGAGTTGGAGTAGGTATTGTCGTAGGCTTTCAGGCTTGCTCCCGTAAGAGATTGCGAACGGGAAGGCTCTTGCGCACTTGTGGAGCAACCGGAGGTCTCGTAGTTAAAGTAAAAGACAAACTGCGAATAATAGGAACTTGACCTTACCTCCTCTATGCAGTGTGCCGCTGTAAGGAGATAGGGTTTGCGGTCGTAATCGGTATTGTTTATCAATGTACCTGTACACCAACCCATATAGTAACTGCTCATCTTGATCTGTATTCTTGCAACGGCTCTTTGCTGTTTGCGGAAGTTGTCTCCCTCCGAGCAGTTGACATTCACATTGCAAGTACCCGAGGCACGGTATTCATCGGACGCCTTGACTATATCCCTGTACGCATAGCCTATTTCACTTATTTCGATAATGGCTTTGTCGCTGCATTGTTCAGGCTCGAAGTACTCGAAGATGATTTTGTCGCCTTCAAGATATTCTGTGGCGAAAGTTCTCAATTCGTGATTGTTAAATGAAGAGAATGCACCTAATACTTTGGTATGGTCGCTGTTATAAAGAAAGAGTTTGCCTTCTTTCGGTAAGATGAAGCGGTCGGAGTAAAAGACGAGGGCTTGTGCTTCCGGCACTTCAAGGGCAAGGCGGTAAATCTTTCCATCCGATGTCTTGGTACATTCGGCTTGCGAAAAGAAGTCCGTATGGCAAGGAAGAATAATGCCGAAACGCCTTGGCTTGAACATGGCTTCGTAGCTTTCGTCCTCTGCAATGACCTTGGTCAAATCTGGTTTTGCCAAAGTGATGGTTTTAAGCACTGCATTCATCAATTCCTTTGAGGAAAAAGATGGAGGCATTTCATTTGTGCTTAATTGGGCATGGGCTGCAAATGCAAACAATGCCAATGCCGAAAATAACAGTTGTTTTTTCATAAGATTTTATCGTTTTTATATGTTAGTTCTTACGCTTTTCATTCTTAATGCAATGCTTCAATATATCGCCATGAATTGACAGTATTTGAGGAAGAAGCATTGTCATATTATCATGTAGAATAACATAATCCGCCAAGGTATTTTTCTTTTCCTGCGGCATTTGACTTCTTATCCTTTGAAGCACTTGTTCTTTGTTGCAATCATCACGAAGCATTACCCTTTGAAGCACCACTTCTTCCGGAGTGCTTATGCTGATGATTGTATCGAAGCAATCTTGCAAGGAATTTTCAAACAATATTGCACTTTCCATGATTACATAAGGCGAATGTTGTTTTTCTGCCCACTCATCGAAGCGTTTGAAGACTTCGGGGTGTACCATGGAATTGAGGATTTGCAATTCTTTTTTGTCGGAAAAGACTTTGTCGGCGAGTTTTCGGCGGTTCAAACTGCCGTTCTCTATGATGTCTCTGCCGAAATGCTCTGCTATCTTTTCAAGAAATGCTTCGTCATCATAAAGCAGCTTTGCCTGTGTGTCGGAATAAAACACGGCTACGCCCAAATGCTCGAACACTTGTGCGATAAGCGTCTTTCCGCAACCTATTCCGCCTGTAAGTCCTACTCTTGCTTTCATTTCTTTATCACGTAATCCAATTTGGGTGGTTCGATAGATACGACTTTTACCAAATCAGGCAGATTGTTCAGCATAACCCGCAATTTCCTTTTCCTGTTCTCTCCCTCTGCCATAACATAGGCTGTTATGTCATCGGTATTGACCTTGCGATAGTCGTCAATGGCGACCCTATACCTGAGTTTCACTGTCGGAGGATAGAGCTTTACCTTCTCCCCCTTGCCTGTTATCGCTTCAACCGGAAGAACGATGGTATTCTCAGTGTATTCTTTCACTTCCACCTTTAAGCCTACCATTGTCATTTGCAGGTTCAAACGGTCGGAAGCATAATCGAAGTCAACAGGTACAAAACTTATCAGGTTGCGATTTACTCCTTTCAGTGTGATTTCCTTGGTGTAGAGGGTGTCTGTCTTTTCGAGTTCCTCACGTGTTCCCTCCACCTCTATGCGATCGGCAAGCAATACGGGCGTACCGAACAAGGAAAAGGGTTGCTCGCACTCCACCTTAACCCTGCTGACAAGAGGCACGGACTTTGAGTAGGTCTTCTTCCACCTCAGGCTCAATGTGTCGGGCATTATCTCCATCGGCACATTGCTCATGCCGATTGCTCCAAGTACTTGTTTGTTCAAAAAGCCTGTCGGGATTTTTGCATAACCGCTTTTCATATCCATGGAAAGGGAAGCGAGGTCTATATGCAGTTTTCCGGCTTGACGAACCGACAATCGGCTCGTCAACCAATCGAAGCCGTCCGTTGTCAGATGGACTTTCACAACACTGTCGCTGCAAAAGAACTGTCTGTCCGGCTGTTCGCTGCTTGCAAAGGTCAGAGGTACCGAAAGGGTGTATTGATAATTCTTGCCAAGTGTTACGAACAACCAAAGAAAAATGCTCAAACAAAGACAAACCGACATAATCCGCACCCTGCGGTCTGTCAGCAATCCATGCAAAACATTCTTTCTTTCCTTGTTTTTCAACATCTGCCCTTTCGGAGTATAAAACGAAGCGTCTCAACCCTTAATCGGCAAAGACGCTGTTTTTTGTTCTCTTGATTTCTTGGCGGATTACTTTTGTACAGGTGCAACACTCATTGCTATTGCAGACTTTTCCACTTCAATCTTCACATTGTCGGCAATCTCCAACAAAACACTGGTCTCCTTCACATCGGCAATCTTACCATGCAAACCGCCTATCGTAACAACCTTTTGTCCTTTCGATAATGCTTCTCTGAATTTCTTTTCTTCCTTTTGTCTCTTTTGTTGAGGGCGTATCATAAAGAAGTAGAATATCACTACTATCGCCACCAACATCAATATGGAGCCCATTGCCCCACCGCCGCCTTGTGCTTGTAATAAAACGTTTAACAAATTCATTTCCTATTGTTTATTGATTGTTTTTTCTTTTTCTCTCTCCTAATACACATCTGCAATTATTCTGAGGTTCGTTTTAGCCGGCTTGGTGTTTGCATTCACCGTTACCTGCTTGGTAATCCTCATGCCGCTTGAACCATCGGAGTCATAGCTGACCGAAATCATGCCGCTCTCACCGGGTGCAATCTCTCCGCGAGGATAATCTGCCACCGTACAGCCGCAAGATGTGTTCACCTCATAAATAACGAGCTTATTCTTGCCCGTATTCGTGAACTTGAAACTTCCGCTCACCTTCTCCCCTGCCTCGACACGTTTGAAATCTATCACATCTCTTTCAAACTTTATGCTCGTCAGCTGATCCACCACCGAGGCATCTATCTCCTCACTCTTGTTTCCCTTGCCGCAAGACGCCAAAAGCAAAACACCGGCAAGAATACAAAACATCGACTTTCTCATTACTCCGTTTTTTCTTCCTCAAACTCGTCCTTGCATATCTTTCCCGCTGCTCTCAAATCGACAAGGAACTTATCCAACAAACCGTTTACGAACAACTTGCTTCTTTCGGTCGAAAACTCCTTGGCAAGCTCGATGTACTCGTTCATTGAAACCCTCACAGGAATGCTCGGACAGTATATCAACTCCGTAATACCCATCTTTATTATAAGCCTGTCCAAAAAAGCCAACCTCTCCATGTCCCAATTCTCGACATGCTTGCGGAACATCTCGTCATAATCCGAGAAATGAGTAATGCTCTTGCTCAACAAATCCACGGCAAACTCCTTGCGGTCATCATTCTCATCGTCGAACATCCGGAATAAAGGTTTGGAACTGCCGTCTCCCTGCGAGAAATCTTTCAAATAGTTCAAAAAGCTCATGCCGACATATTGAAGATCACCCTCCCAACCCAAATACTTCTCGAAAAGGAACTCCGTGAAAGGCTCGTTCTTGAACAAATAGTTCTTCATCATGCGAACCACCACCATTTTCTCATCCTCATAAGAAGTATCCGGCTTGGACATATAATCCTTATAAGTATCCGAACCCTTGAAACGGTTGAAAATGTTTTTAAGCATGTCCCTCTGCTCGCTCCAATTTATTTTCAGCTTATCTATAGCCTTGCACAACTCGGCATTAAGCTGCAACTGATGGAACAACACATTGTTGACAAACCTCATGTTGGGATTTTTTTCCTCCTCTGTCGGGAAGAACTTATTTTTTGCTTCTTCGATTTGATTTTCGGCAATGTCCCGTATCTCCAAGACAGCCGACAGCAAATACACTTCAAGATTATACGTTTGCTCTATACTTTCGAGCAAGCTCTGTTCCGCCCTTACCACATCTTTCATCTCCGCTGTCTCACACGCATATAGCTGTTGCAGAACTTTCACCCGTAAGAAATGACGACTTACCATTTACTTCAAATAACAATTTCTCATTCAGACTGCAAAGGTATGAAAAAATTCCATTCCGCAAAGAGGATACGAGAAAAAGCATGCTCAGTCTGTCAAGAAAAAACTTAAAACGGCAAATCGGAATAACTGCTGCACATTTCCGAAACCGCATTTTGCAACTCTCTTTCCAAGAAAGATAAGTCTTTTATCCTGCTCCTCATTTTGGCTGTAACATCATAATTCTCTATTTCCTGCTTACGAAATATACTCAAGTCCAAATACTCCTTTTCTTGTTCTATTCCAAGATAACGTCTTCCTGTCAAATTCGCAGCAATGCCCGTTGTACTGCTACCCGCAAAAGGATCAAGTATCCAAGAGCCTACATGGGTCGATGCCAAAACGGCACGAGTAAGCACACTCAACGGTTTTTGTGTCGGGTGCTTACCACAAGACTTTTCCCATACCGATATGGCAGGCAATTCCCAAACATCTTTCATCTGTCTGCCTCCTGCAATTTTCCGAAGCAGTTCATAATTATAGAAATGCGGTACTTTCTTATGTTTCCTCGCCCATATAATAAACTCCGTGGAGTGAGTAAAGAAACGGCAACTCAAATTCGGTGGTGGATTTGTCTTCACCCATGTAACCACATTCAAAATGCGAAAGCCTGTCTCTTCAAGCAACTTACCTATGGAAAAGATATTGTGATAGGTTCCGCAAATCCATATCGTTCCGCTCTCCTTCAACTTATCTCTGCAAGCAGATAACCACTTGCGATTGAAATCATCGACACTTTCAAGCAAACAAGCCTTATCCCATTCACCCTTATCGACACTTACAATCCTGCCACTCTGCACGCTTATGCCTCCATTGGAAAGAAAATACGGAGGGTCGGCAAATATCATATCGAATTTGAAGTCAAACATCGGAAGAAGTTCCACACAATCCCCCTGCAATAAAACGAAGTCTCTATCCTTGGAACGATAATACGGACTAATCATTCGATTGTTCTTGTAAATCTTTCATGAATTTCTCCACCGTACTAAGATTATATACCCTTGGAATGGAGTTATAAGCCTCTTGCAATTTATTTTTAGCCGACTTCCAACCGATACCGTCCGTAATCCAAACAAACTCGAAGTCTTCCAGAGAATTTATTCTGCTTGCTATCTCCGAATAAGAGCGAGCCACCTCGTTTAACTTAGACCCTCCGGAGCTGTAAAAGTTAACCTCTGTAAGGAATATCTTATTTCCGCTTTTCACGACAAAGTCAAACCTTTTCTTATCCGTTCCCAATACCTCCGCAACCTCTTTCCATTCATTGGAAGAGACCTCCGAACGATACTTTATGCCATACTTATCGAACAATTCTCCAATCCTATGCGCCATTACATGCCCGCCTCTGTTTTTCCTTGCATTTGTATCCAATCCTGTCTCTATACCGAACACATAATCCGCCAAATTGGTGAGCTTACGCTTTTGAAAGAGTTCCGAAAGCCCCGTCCCATTCAAGAACTCCATGACACCTTCCACAGACTCAAAGTAAGTATTCAAACCGTAGCATTTGCCGTCCTTCCTTATCACCTTTTCCGTCCCTGCATCACGTACGGCAATCAGAATACCCAAAACATCGAAAATCCTCTTATCTCTTTTGAATATAATCTCCACCGCCTTACGCATATCCTCTGCACCTATAAGAAAATCCAACGAGCA
>URCX01000071.1 GCA_900546465.1 uncultured Bacteroidota bacterium
GAAAGCCTTCCTTCCATTCTGGAAAGAAACATTGGAAAAAGCAAAACAAGACGAAACACTATATGCACACAACAAATGCGGGGACAGTACTTATTTGCAGGTATGCGATAGTCTGTTCATCAAAAAATCCTACAAAGACGACATCAGAAAACAAATAGTATCCTCTTCTCTCGGAGACAAACACAAATATATTTATAGCGACTTGGGATTTATTTTGCTTGGCGATTTAGTCGAACATATAAGCGGCAAAAGTCTTGATACCTATCTCCAAGAAACATTCTATGAACCTTTGGGATTAACCAACACTTCTTTCAACCCGCTTTCTCACGGAATAAACAAAGAAAACATAGTTCCAACACTTGAAGCCGTTGATTTCAGGCAATCGAAATTACAAGGCTTTGTCCATGACGAAAGTTCTGCATTAAACGGCGGCATTGCAGGTCATGCAGGTCTGTTTTCAAACGCCAAAGATTTGTTTATAATATGCCAAATGCTTCTGAACGGTGGAGTTTACGATAACAAACGATACCTGAAAGAAGAAACCATAACAACATTCAACCACAGATACTTCAAGAAATATCAAAACCGAAGAGCCTTAGGCTTTGACAAACCACTCCTATCCTCACCCTCTGCACATTGTTCCAAATATTGCAGCGAGGAAAGTTTCGGACATAGCGGCTTTACAGGAACCTATTTATGGATAGAGCCTGAAAACAAAACCATATTCATATTTCTATCAAATAGAGTTTATCCCGATGCCAAGAGTAACAAATTGGCTCAAATGAACATAAGAACCAACATACAGGATTTGATTTACGAATCATTACAACAAAATAAAGAGGAATAAAATGGAGACAAAAGAGACAGCAAACCTCTTGAGAAATCTTGCACAGCAATATAATACAAAAGATTTCATACAAAACGACCCCGTTCAATTTCCTCACAAATATACAGACAAACGAGATATTGAAATCTCTGCCATAATCTCTTCATGGATAGCATACGGCAACAGAAAGCAAATCATACTTACACTTAACCGACTGCACACCGAATTTTATGATTCCCCATACTGTTATATCCGCAACAGAAGATATGTAGCTCATCGCCACAATGAACAATGCCTCTACCGTTTCTACATCTACAAAGACTTCTATCAACTATGCGAGACCCTCTATTGTATTTATATCAGTAAGCAATACCCTTCCATGGAAGACAAATTACTATCCATACAAAAGGAATACACCTCCTGCATATCCCTTTTAGAAGCCCTCATCTCTCTCTTTCCAAATCAGAAGGGCATACCGCTCAACACCACGTCCGCATGCAAACGCCTCTGTCTTCTCCTACGTTGGCTCATACGCAAAGACTCAATAGTAGATTTAGGAATATGGAATCTCTTACCCCAAAGCGAACTACTAATTCCCTTGGATACACACGTATTCCGCATGGCAAAAGAATTAAACCTGACAAATCGCAAACAAGCAGACATGAAAACAGCAGTGGAAATAAGCAACAAACTTAAAGAAGTATTTCCCGACGACCCTACACTTGGAGACTTTGCCCTCTTCGGCTACGGAATAGACCACAAATAGACAACTATACCATAAGCATTATAAAGCATATTCTCAGAAGCCGCACCTATCTAAATTCTGAATAGCATAAAAGCCAAACACGAACAACTCAATTCAAAGATTTTTTCTCCCGATACCGATAATTCGATAACTTCTATAACTACTAATGTTCTCAGACCATCTGAAATTTCCGGATAATCTAAGAACATTAGTATGAGAAATAATTTCTCCTTGTGGATTTTTCGGTTCCGAACTATCTCGCTGGATAACAGGATGTTACCATTTAGTGATGGGTGGATAGGTAACGATTTAGAAATGAGCAGACTGCTTTAAGGCACACTGTTTTGAATAACCAAAGAACGCTCACTATTATCACTTGCAAAGGTACAGATTTGCGAGGGAAAGTGAGCGTTCTTGTGTGATTTTCTTCTTGAAAAGTATTGTCGGGGCTGAAATACAACGATGAAAGAGAAAGGGGATTTTCGGTTTTACAGCCGATGTGAGCGGTTACGGTTGATAAGCTGTTTCCATTTCTGCTCGCACCAATCGGCAATGGGAAGTCCGTTGATGGTCAAAAGCGATCGCTTCTTCTCGTCTTTGATAATACGGATTTCGCTGTCCTCTTCCGTAAACTCTCTCTTGTATAATCCCGAATAGGCTTTTGCCGTGCCTCGCTGGGGAGTTTCCGTGCGATACATCTCCGCGATTCTGTCGTCAAAAGAATCTATCTTTCGGAGCATCAGACGGATATTCAAGAGCTGGTAGAAGCTGGAAAAGCCACTTTGTCCCAATCTACGATAGTCTTATAGAATAGAATTCCTGCCAAAATGTCACCTCTTTAATTCTGGCACACTACTTGCGATTTTATTTTTTGAAATAATAATGATAGTTATGGATTTTTTGAAAGACAACTCAGTATGGATAACTCCTCTTCTTGTTGCTATTGTTGGAGGTGTTATTAGTGGTATTTTTTACCTGATAAAAAAAGGTGGAAAAAGTAACAAGCAGACAATTAAAGATGTTCATAATAGCACTATAAATCAGGTAAACGGCAATAACAATGAATTTCGGGAATGATCAGAAAATAGAAAGTGTTAATCAATCCACCATAGTACAAGCAAAAGGTGACATTAACTTTAATGGCATTACAGCTGAAACTGCTATGGAAATCTGCAAATATGTAGTAAAAGCAGAGTTGGCTGTTTATACTCAGGATGCAAGGGTCGAGGCCGAGAAAAGATTATCTGACATATCGGAAAAAACAATAGACCGAATAACTTCATTAAAGGAAGATTTATTACATCGTTTCAAAGAACCTGCAATTCAGATGGCATTAAATGAGACATTTAAAAATTACATCGCATCCGGCAATGAAGACTTAGGTGAAAATCTTATAGATTTACTAATCGAACGTTTGAATGTACAAGAAAGAACAACAGAACAATCTATAATAGATGAAGCGAGAAACATAATACCAAAACTATCTTCCAATACAGTTTCATTATTGGCAATAATGGTTTTTAGTAAACTGATATTTCCATACAACAAAAAACAATATGATGACTTGTTATTGAAGTTGGCTCCGTTAGTGGAAAAATTAAAAAATATCAGTTCATTGGATATAGCCCACCTAAAGCAAGTCGGATGTGGCTATGGAATATCGGCATTTCATGTTGTAGAACCACTTGAAAAATATCTACTTTCTGATTATGATTTATTTTTTAGACATAGCATTTCATTGGATGAATTAAATTATATTTTTCAGAAGTATCCACAACTAATGAATGTTTCTCAGCAAACTGATTTACTATATATAATGGGTTTGTTTTCTATTGAAGGGCAATATGTGTCTTTTAATGTCACAAACACCAAGACTGTAACAGAAGCATTCAATCAAGCAAATAAAGACCAGTTAATCCCCCTATTTGAAGATTTGAAAAATAAAGCAATTCCATTTACAGAAGATGAAGTTTGTAACTATCATATTCAGAAGGATGCTCGATGGCAATATGCATTTGACGTTTTCAAAAATAATCAAATAACAACTTTCCAATTAAATCCTGTTGGAGTGTATATTGGAATCAGGCAATTGACTAAAATATGCGAAATGTCTATACCAATGTCATTATTCTATGTTTAGAGTAGAACTATGAGTGCTGAATTCCAGTCACAAATGCAACTTATCAGTTATACCATTTGTAATGGTTGCAAAGTTAGCGAAAAAATATTCTATAGGAGTTAGAAAGCCGAGCTTTTTTTCTTGGTCTGTTGTTCAATCTGTTCTGAATGAAAGAAATGTCTTTATCGGTCAAGTTCTCAAACAATGAACCTTTTGGCAGATATTGTCGTATAAGTCCGTTCATATTTTCATTGGCTCCTCTTTCCCACGAATGATATGGATGTGCAAAGTAAACATCTATACCGAGTGCAGTGGCAATGTCCTTATGTCCGGCAAACTCTTTTCCATTGTCTGTCAACATTGTCTCTACAAGCCGGCATAGCTCTTTTGTGAACTTGATCAACTTTGGCTTCTCTTTCATTCTTCGTTCATATTTGCTCGGCTCTGTATTGTCCGCTACGCTTATCGCAGTTTCGCTTGAAAGCACGACTAATCACAGATTTATCTTTGCCGATAACGTTTGCGATTTGATTATTCCTGAAACCTTGTTGTTTCATCACGAAAATTGTGAACCTTTGCTCCTTGGTTAGATGACTCATATTTTGCAAGATTTGGTTAAGGGCAAAGATAGTCATTTTTCAGACTCAAACAGGAAGGTAAATTTCCCTCTCTTGTTTGAGTTTTATTTTGACTCTTTCCCCGCCCTCCTAAAGTTGCATTTATGAGTTGAACTTGCAAAGAATGTTTATGCTCGAAAACAAGCTGATGAAAAGCGGGGTACTGAACAACCGCCTTAACTTCGAGTCGCATTTCTCCCTATCGCATACAACGAACAATTTTGTGGATACGGCACGGGTGAATCACGATTTCGAGGGAAACATATATCCGAGTCCGAACGGACAGGGAGAAACGGGAGATGTCCCTCACAACTCGAACGACAAAGGTTTGGAAATCAACGAACGCCTCAACCTTGATTACAGATTGTCCACCAATCATAGTCTGAACCTGAACACGCTTATCAACTATGCCCGAAGACAACCGAGCGATGACATTGCGAGTCAGCATGCCGGTTTTGTCATCGGAGGATTTCCAAGCAAAAAGACCAGTGTCGCTTCGGGACTGACTTGGGAGGCGAAACTCTTCGGCAGGAAACTGACGAATATGTTCTCTGCAAAGTATTTCCATCTCCACTCCGAGATAGAGGATTTGACGTCATACGAGATGATTGAGGCTCCGAAAAAAAAGAGCAATACGACATCGCAGATCGGCTGGATAGAGGCAATGAAGTACGAACCGTTCAGAGGCTTTCATCTGAAGGCATCTTACCAACGGGCAATACGCCTCCCCAATTCGCAAGAGTTGTTCGGCGACGGTATCATCACCTTTCCTGCTGCCGGACTGAAACCGGAGAAAAGCCACAACTTCAATCTGGGCTTCTTGATAGATAAAAACGGCGTACTCGGACTGTCGTGATTGCAATTTGAAGTAAATGGCTTTTATATGCAGGTGAGCGATATGATAAAACTGATGAAACAACATATGGCAGCCGGATATGTGAATGCGGAAAAGGTGCATATCAAGGGTATAGAGACCGAGTTGAAACTGGATATAACGCCTACGCTCTATGCCTACGGAAATCTGACTTATCAGGATGTGCGCGATGTCTTGGACTATTTGCCGGGCACTCAAGCCCTCAATCCGACAAAAGGCTTGCGATTGCCGAATATTCCCTACCTATTTGCCAACTTCGGAGCGGAATATCACAGCGACAGATTGTTCAAGAACTGGTATGTCAAGGCATTCTGGGACGGGAAGTTCACGAAAGAGTTCTTCTACTTTTGGGAACTTACCGAATTGCAGAAACGGCGCATTCCTCGCAGTTTCGTCTATGATATAGGTCTGTTACTGACTTATAAAAACAAATATTCCATCGCCTTGGAATGCCACAACCTGATGAACAAAGAAGTGTGGGATCAGTTCCGTCAGCCGTTGGCGGGACGGACGTTTCACCTTAAATTCAGATACGTCTTCTCGAAAGGTATTTTATAATTCTAAACATAAATAAGAATGAGAACAACAACATTGAAGAACATAGCTTTTTCTGCTATGCTGGTCGGCTCCATAGGGCTGACATCTTGCGACAAGAACGACGACCCAAAACCTACGCCCAACGATGTGCTACAGCATTTTGCCTTTGTACATTATGTGGACAAAAGTGCTTATGTCGGCACGTTCGGCGATTTGACTCCTCAAGCAACAGACAACAAGAAAGCATTCGAATTCGGCTTTGGGTGTTATCTATTCGCAAAAGGAAACACGGTACTTGTGCCCGAAGGGAAATTCGGAGATAAGGTACACAAGTTTACAAGAGGAGTGCACGGCGAGCTGCAGAAAGCAGGTACGATGACTTTTGAACAGATGGCGCAACCCGGAGAAATCAACTTCATCGACGAACAGCGGGCATACGTTGCTTTGCACGGAAGGGGCAAGATTGCACTAATCAATACCGCTACGTTGCAAAAGGAGGATGAAATCGACCTCTCGCCTTATGCCGTTCAGGACAATAATCCCGATCCCGGATGCAATGTCATTCGAGACGGAAAGATGTATGTAGCCCTCAACCAGCTCAATTCGCCCCACACCTCCGTACCGGGGACGGGGGCAGAGGTGGCTGTTATTGACCTTAAAACGAAAAAGACCGAGGTCATCAAGGACAGCCGCACAAGTGTGGTCGGATTGTTTCGTCACTCCGATGCATTCATAGACGAGCGGGGCGACATCTACTTTTACAGTGCCGGCAACAACTTCAACGTTGCCGATAAGGAAGGATTCCTGCGTATCCGCAAGGGAAGCGACCAATGGGATGCTGACTACCTGTTCAACCTGTCGAAAACGACCATCAAGGGAATGGGCAAGGCCGGGCAATATATGATAAAGTCTTACTATGCAGGTAACGGCATAGTATATAGTTGTCTGAAAGTAACGGACACTGAATTCGGAATACTCAAGAAAGACTTCCAGCCCGTGAAAATCAACATTTGGAACAAAACCATCGAAAAAATCGATTTGCCGATGACCGACAGTAACGGTTCTTTTGCCATAACCCGCTACAAAGATTTCATCGTCTTTGGTATGACGTGCAATAACGGAACGGGCTACTATACCTACAATACCAAGACGGGCGAATGCTCGCAAACACCCGTTGTTACTGCCGTGGGAGTACCTTCAAGTTTAGTCGCGTTTGAGTAAATCCCATATCGCAAGAGTATTCCCTCAAAAAGGAATACTCTTGTTTTTTTATAGAGCATGTGATTCAACAAGGATAAAAGTATAAGGAAATCTTCTTTTTTATCCTTGTTTATTTGTAAATTTGCAGAAAGGTATAATGATATGATCATAGAATTTTGTGCAATCAATAAGCCTGAAGATTGGATGGAGATGGTTGCCGAGCAATTTGGCACATCGGTAACGGATAACGGTTTTACCGTTCCGCCTTCGGTGGGCAGCGGCTTTTTCAAGCAATACTACCCGTTGCCGTGGCTCACATTGACCTACATCAGTTTTATGGCATACGAACCGATGACAATGGTGCGTCGCTCGGTGGAAAACTCGAAATGGATTCCCGTGATGTTTTATATCAACGAGCATAAACACTAGCAGATTATCGGTACAAGCACGAAAACGGTTGGGGTGGATACACTTGACGGTATCTTTATGCCTTCGAGCAATATCCCTACGGAATGGACTTTCGCGCCTAAACGGCAGTATGAAAACATCACATTGACTTTCAACAAGGATTGGATAGAGCAAATGGATACGGCTCACGAAACCTATATCGGTCGGTTGCTCCTGTCGGACAAGTCTTTTTATCTCTTCGAGACTATCACACCTGCGATGCAACAAGTATTGGATGGCATCAAGGCGATAGCCAAAAGCGATGCGCCTTTCTCTCCCCTCCATCTGCACGGAAAGGCAATAGAACTGCTGACAATATTCCTTGAAAAACTCGAAAAGCGTTCGGAAGTAAAATCTCTTTCCAACTTGAATTTGAACGATGTGGAAGCAGTATTCCGTGTCCGTCGCCGTATTTTACAAAGTTTAAACAACGTACCAAGCATTCCCGAACTGGCACGTGAAGCAGCAATGAGCAGCTCCAAACTGCAAAAATGCTTCAAGCAGGTTATCGGCAAGGCGATTGCCGAGTATGCCCTATCCGAAAAGATGGAATGGGCAAAACGACTGCTTTCCACTCGTCTTTACTCTGTATCCGAAGTAGGCTATAAAATCGGATATGCCAATCTCAGCCACTTCACGGAGGCTTTCCGCAAATATCACAGAATAAAACCCAAGCAATATCTCGACTCTTTGTGAGTTTTATGCAATAGGGATATTACTTGCCGTTTGAGGGTTATTTTGCCCTGAACAATCTTCAGAACTTTGCCTGCAAAAACCATCAGGCAATATGAAAAGACTTATTAAAAACGCATCTTTTGAGATGCTATTCTCTAATAAAAGTACGGAAGCAACCGATGACCTTATCAGAGAAATCATAAAGTTGGGGAATAGTGAAGAAAATCTTGTTTCATTGTTTCGCACATTGAACTTTACTCGATTCCATTTAAGAGGTATGGTTGAAAAAATAGGTATAACAACCGAAATGGGGAAAAATGTATCGGAACTGCTCTGTGTTATTGACACAGAGTTGCTATTGTTGAGGATGCGAATGCAGGGGCTTCTTCCTGCTTTGCCAGTCAGACCTGCGAAGAAACTCCGTTGGACAGGCTGGGCAACAGACTTGGTCGAACTACTCTATGCACTCGATACCTATGGCTGTATTAACGATGGTGAAATTGGTATAGAAGAATTGGCAGATGCCTTTTCTGAAATCTTGGGTGTAGAAATCAAGAACTGCTACAACGTCTATATGAACATGAAACACCGCAAGGATGACAGTCGCACCTATTTCCTTGATGACCTCCGAGAGAAAATGAACAAACGAATGGTTGTGAGTGACCTGAAAGGCGGGAAATACAAGAAATGATAAATGCATTCAAATGCTTAATCAGGCTTCCCGAAATGAGAGGGAAGCCTGATTTTTGTTCATTAAGGAATAATAATGCACAGTAAAAGGCTATTGCCGATGTTGCCATTTCTCCTGAAACTCACGGGTGAGTTGTACGATTTCACCTCCAATTATTGCCAATTCAAACGTCATTTTCTCCAACTTGGCAAGCATCGCAAAGGCTTTTTTCTCAGTAAAGTTGCTCTTCAAAGCGACAACTGTCTGGTTGTAATTCACTCCGACACTGCGAAATTGTCCGTACAAAGTCGTCAGTTTTTGATAATAGTCAAGCAAGGAACGATCCACTTTTATCACTCGGAAAGTCTCGTTAAAGACCCTTGCCTTGATGAATAGTGACAGACTTGGCACACCGCTTTCCTCTTTCATCGTGAGGAAATGAGCGTATTCCGTCGGCGTGAAATTGACCGAAACACGCTTTTCTGTCTTCTCTTTGGAGCGTGCGCTCCGAATTTTCTTCATTTTCATTTCTTACTTTGGATTTTAGTGTTTCACGGCGTAACCGGCATTCAGAATGTGGCATTCTCTCCTCCAAGAAAAAACGACTTCGGAGTTTTTTCAGCTCTCTGCAAGAGCAAGGGTTTTATGCTGCAAAAACGGAGTCGTGCTGCATAAAACATACCTTGCTATTTGCTCCGACGCAAATAAATCCGCCTCGAAAGGCGGTGCTTTATCTTCTCGAAATGTATGTTTCAAAGCCATGAAATACCGGCTTATCGCTTGCTGCAAAGTTACGACCTCTTGTATCCAAAGCCATTAGCTGGTACGAAGCCACAAATCACCAAATCGAAGCCACAAGTACGCACTGAAGAAAATCACGCTGATTATAGCATTACCGAGCCATATATTTGCACTGTCAAATATGTCGGTGATGGTATGTGTCTTCGATAACATCACGTTTCGATGAGCGATATGTGCGAAGGTGTATGTCAAAGAACAGTCCTTGATTCTTTCACTCAAACGTGGGAATGTGCGAAAGCAGATATAATCGAACGATTGTATTGATGGACACTAATGGATATCTCCACAGATAGGGTATGAACCCTACTGATACAAGCTGATTATTGGGCATATCTCCG
>URCX01000072.1 GCA_900546465.1 uncultured Bacteroidota bacterium
AACATAGTGAAAAAAATTACGACCGACCTTATGAAGTACGGTCTTGCACAAAAAGCTCATTTGGGTGTTCATTTTGCAGAAATGGATTCAAAACTTGCTCAAACGAAGGGCATAAAATCTCTCAGGGGTATATACATCGGCAATGTTATAAAGAACGGCGGTGCAGATAAAGCCGGCTTGAAGGAGGGTGATATAATAATGAAGATAGACAGCAGGAGCGTCAATTCCAATTCGGAGCTGAATGAAATCCTTTCCCAGCACTCTCCGGGAGATGTTGTCAGGGTTGAAGTGGAGAGAGAGGGCAAAACAATGGAGAAAGAGGTTACTTTGCTCAATTCTGCCGGCAATACGGATATATTGAAAGAGGATATAGGTGAATTGACGGAGGTGTTTAACGGCAGTTTTCGTGAAATCACCGAGAGCGAAAAGCAGCAATATGGTATAGCAAAAGGCATAGTAATCGAGAAAGTCGGCAAAAGTCCTTTCGCAAGGCTCGGTATAAGGAACGGATTTATTATAACCTCAATAGATAAAAAGGCAAATGTAAGCATAAATGACATAAAGAATTTGGAAAAACGCAAAGGCAAGGTGATAATAGAGGGTTTCTATCCGAACGATGGCAGAACCTATTATTTCGTTCTTGTCTTGTAGGGAACGAAACTTTGTTGTTGAAAAGTAAGTTATTAAGTTTGTATCTATAAACTTGCATAAGTAGAAATAAGGCAGTACCTTTGCAAGCCTGATAGATTGAGTGAATTGAATTAGGGACGAATTAAAGAAGACAATGAGACAATTAAAGATAATAAAGTCTATCACGAACAGGAACATAGGCTCTTTGGACAAGTTCCTGCAAGACATAAGCAAGGAGGAACTCATCACTCCGGAAGAGGAAGTGAGACTTGCTCAGAGGATAAAGGCAGGTGATGAACTCGCTTTGGAGAAATTGGTCAAATCGAACTTGCGTTTCGTGATTTCGGTTGCCAAGCAGTATCAAAATCAAGGCTTGAGCCTTCCGGATTTAATCAATGAAGGAAACATAGGCTTGATAAAAGCAGCACGAAGGTTCGATGAGACAAGAGGGTTTAAGTTTATCTCTTTTGCCGTTTGGTGGATAAGGCAAAGCATATTGCAAGCCTTGGCAGAGAAATCCCGTATAGTTCGTCTGCCTCTCAATCAGGTCGGAGCAATCAACAAATTGAAAAAAGTATCTTCCCGATTGGAACAACAGTTGGAACGGGCTCCTTCCGACGAGGAGTTGGCAGAGGAAATGGATTTGAGCTTCGACAAGGTCAAAGAGACCACTCACATAGGAGCAAAAGCAGTATCCATGGACGCTCCTTTGATTCAAGATGAAGACCTTAACCTTATAGACGTTTATGTTGAGGAAGACGCCAAGACGACAGATGATTTGGTGTTGCAGGAAAGTCTTTCCAATGATATTTCCGACTCTTTGTCTCTTCTATCGGAGCGAGAGAGAAGCATTCTTTATCAATTCTTCGGAATAGGTCTTTCTCACGGTATGACCTTGGAGGAGATTGCAGCAGCACAAAACCTTACCCGTGAAAGGGTTCGCCAGATAAAGGAAAGGGCTCTGCGTCGTTTGCGTTCAAGTGAGCAATGTAAGCGTTTGGCTGTTTATTTGAATGAATAGAATGCGTGAAAGGACGCAAAGGATTTACAAGACGGTGTCTTCAATCGGAGAGAAAGCACCGTCTTTCTTTTTTTCGCAAAAAGAAGCAGGGCTTTGCTTTGCGTATAAGCCTCTTATGCTTTGCTTTTTGCAATAATAAGTTAACCCTATGGACGTAAGCCCTTACAGGCTTTTTGAAAACAATTTTCTCGAACAGAAAATACGATGAATATTCTTGTTGTCGATAATTACGATTCTTTTGTTTGGAATGTAATTGCCTTGCTACGTGAAAGCGAGCCGGATTGTTGCTTGACCATCAGTAAGAATGATGAGGTCGATTTGTCGTCTTTGAGCAGTTATGACGGCATTTTGCTTTCCCCCGGTCCCGGTCTGCCATCGGAAGCGGGGCTTATGCCGGAGTTAATCCGCCTATGTGCCGATACGCATTCCGTTCTCGGTATATGTTTGGGACATCAGGCTATAGCCGAATGCTTCGGTGCAAAGCTCAAACAGCTTCAAGCTCCGCTGCACGGATTGAAAGACCGCCTGCATATAGTAAAGCCGGAGGACGATTTGCTCAAAGGTCTCTCTCCGCATGAAAGCATAGGACATTATCACTCATGGGTGGTTGCCTCCGAGGGGTTTCCGGAATGCTTGGAAATCACTTCAAGGGACGAAAATGGCGAGATAATGAGCCTGCGACATAAAACAAAACGCCTCTACGGACTTCAATTTCACCCTGAATCCTATATAACAAGCTGCGGAGCGGAAATAATCCGTAATTGGTTGCAAACAATAAGTAAAACAACCGGCAAATAAACCATCTTTCCGTCATGGATTTCCCTTTATGGAAAGTCGGATTGTATGAAGTATCATCGGCATAAAAACGAAAGGGCGAAAGAATTTTTTCTTTCGCCCTTTCATGAAATTCTTTCGCCCTTTTAATTTTCTGAAAGGGCGTTTGATTTTCGTCCTTGTAAGTCTTTGATTTTCCATTTCTTGCAAAGGTGGGTTTGTAAGGCTTATTTTTCTTCTTCCATGCAGGCTTGCGGTTCTTGCGGAGTGGGGATACTTTTGTACCTTTGCAGAGTTAAAAAAACGGCATAGAGAGTTGAAAATACTGAATTTTGAAGATACGGAAATTTTGAGCCGTGCGGCGGTGAAGCCTTTTGTAACGGTGGGAATGTTTGACGGTGTGCATGCCGGGCATAGGTGCTTGTTGGAGGATTTGTGCCGAAGGGCAAAGGCGGCAGAGGCAGAGAGCGTTGTGGTCAGCTTTCTTTCACACCCTCGTGCCGTATTGGGTACGGTGGAGGGCGGTTTCGGACTTTTGCAAACGAACAAACGAAGATTTGAAAGGATTGCTTACTGTGGCGTGGATTGGCTTCTACCTTTGGCATTTACCCGCGAATTGGCTATGATGAGGGCTTCCGCTTTCATGGATATGCTTATCGAAAAACTAAATCCGCAGGAGGTATTGCTCGGATATGATAATCGTTTCGGCAAAAAGGGAGACAGCAGTTTCGATGAGATAATCGCTTACGGAGAATACAGAGGAGTGAGGGTGGAAAGAAGCAAGGGTCGAGTCTTTTGCGAGGGCGTGGAAGTCAGTTCCACTCGTATAAGAAAGGCATTGCAGCAAGGCAGGGTGGATTTGGCAGCAGAGATGTTGGAAGAACCGTATTCCGTCATCGGCATAGTGGAAGAGGGCAGGAGGATAGGCAGGAGGATAGGTTTTCCCACTGCCAATGTATGCTTGGAGGGTGATAAGCTCGTGCCGAAAGAGGGTGTTTATGCGGTGAGAGTGCGAACAGGCGGAGCAATTTACGGAGGTGTGTTGAATTTGGGCGGCAAACCTACCGTTGATACGGAGGCATGGAGTTGCGAGGTGAACATCTTTGATTTCTTCGGCGACTTATACGGCAGAGAGGTTGAGATATTGTTCGAGGCTTATTTGAGAGAGCAGAAGCGATTTGCTTCTTTGGAGGCTTTGAGAGAGCAGATAGCGAGGGATTGTGATGAAGCAAAGAGGATACTCGGCAGTTTATAGCATTTTATTTACCTTGTGCTGCCTGTTTAACGGCATGGCATGCTCTCAAAACTGTTTCAAGTCCCTTGAAGAAGCAAAGGCATCGGGTCAGTGTGTGGAATGCTTGAACTTATCCCGCAAAAGATTGAAAAGCATTCCCGAAGAAGTCTTGGAGTTTAAGGATTTGAAGCGACTGATTTTATCAGGAAATTACCTTAGCGGGGATATGGCAGAATTGTCTCGGTTGACAAAATTGCGATACTTGGATTTATCCTCCAATTATATAGAAAGACTTTCTCCAAGGCTTGCGGTATTGCGTCCTGACAGTCTTGTGATGTGGGATAACCCCATAAGAATATTACCCGAAGAGCTGTCGCAATGGAACTTACGCTATTTGGATTTGCGTGCCATACAGATGAACCGCAAGGAGCAGCGAGCCATAAAAGCCCTTTTCCCAAAGGCAAAGATAAGACTTGATCACCCTTGCAACTGTCGCTGAAAGGCAGCCGGTTTTACGGAAAATTCGGGAGCGAAAGCATAAAAAGAAGTCTCTGTACAATGAAAAGGGAAGCAGTAACGTTGTCTGAAAGCACATATTGAAAAGGAAGAGAAAATGAAGATAGCGATTTTTCAAGCAAATACAAAGGATAATCAAATCAAGGAGAACCTTGAGAGGTATCGCAGCCTCTTGACAGATTTGGATAAGGATACGGATTTGTTGGTATTGCCCGAAATGTTTGCCCAAGGCTTCACCATGGACGAGGAATATGCCGAAACCATGGACAATTCCGCAGGATTGGACTTTATGAAAGAACTTTCCAAGGAGAAGCATATTGCGGTTTCGGGCGGTCTGTTCATAAAAGAGGACGGCAAGTTCTTTAATCGTCATTTCTTTGTAACGGAAAACAGCCTGCAATACTATGATAAAGCACACCTTTTCTGCCTTTCCAAAGAACCAAAGGTCATAACGCCAGGGGATAAGCAGATGATAGTGGAGTATAAGGGTTGGAAAATAAAATTGGTTACCTGTTACGATATACGTTTCCCGATATGGACGAGGAACAGATTTGACAAGGGTGAGTTCGATTACGATATACTCCTTTGTGTTGCAAGTTGGACGGATTTGAGAATAAGCCAGTGGGACGTATTATTGGAAGCCCGTTCGATAGAGAACCAAGCCTATGTGGTGGGAGTGAACCGTTGCGGAATAGATAACCAAGGCAATAACTACCAAGGTCATTCCGTCGTCAGGGATTTCAAAGGTAAGTTGCTTGTGGTGGCAGATGAAGACGGCGAACAACTATGCTATGCCACTGCGGATAAAGACCGCTTGAACGATTTCCGAACAAAATTTCCTGTTGCCAAGGATTGGGATAAACTGCCGCAGGAATAAAATAAAGAAGCGGACAAGCCTTTCGGCAACCCGCTTCTTTTATCAAACAAACAATAAGTGTATCCGGACTTAAAGAGGCTTTGATATTCTCAAAGCCTCTTTTATTTTATTCCTTTATGACTTTCTTTTCGATTATGCCCTTATCGGTTCGGAGTTTCAGGGCATAAGAACCGCTTGGAAGAGCGGAGATATCGAGTTTCGTCTCGTTGGCAGTCATATCCTTGCGAATCATGCAACGTCCTGCCATATCCCACAGTTCCAATCCCCTTATCTTGAAACTGCTTTGGATAATTACTTCATTTTTTGCCGGATTTGGGAAAACGGAGCAGGTTTTGTCCAAATCAATAGAGAGTAAAGCACTTGCCGCAGGGTGAAGCACGATTATCGGATTGAAATCCAAGACGGTTTTTTTCATTAAGCAATAAATGGAATCATCCTCGAACTTCGTCCATGTACCTAAACGTTTCAGCCATGGGCTTTCGGAAGATTGGCAACCGACGCTGTCATGGTTATAATAAGGGTCATAAATACTATAAGTCGCATTATACGTCAAATTAGGTGAGCCTAAGTCAGTTCCCCAACCACAACGATAAACCGTGTCATGAGGGTTGATATATTGTTCTCCTACGATAAAGCAATTACTTACCCTTACAGGCTTGGCAAAGTAGTAATATCCCATATCCAGTTCGTTTCCGTTTTCTCTTTGAAGGTAGGAAGGATATACGGCAGTAGAGGTAAGATAGGTGAATTTCTCATCAGCAATATGGAACTTTTTATTCGGGTAATATATTTCGCCTCTTACATGTGCGGCAACTCCGACAATGGTTACCATCGAGTCGAAATGGAAAGGTTGGGCGATGGCTTCGACCAAGTAATTGTTTCTTCCGAAAAATCTTCCTGCCATCGAGAACGGGTATGCGGTATAATACGTACCATAAATACTGTCATAGACTTCGTATGTCGATTGGGTATTATGTACAATGTTACAATAATATTGCTCGGGTCTCCAAGTCGAAAATTGCGGCAATGTACCGAGATAATCAATGAGTATTGTATCGCAACAAGAGAACTCCGGGTGATGGAAAACCACCACGGTATCGTATGCGGTTGTTACAATGGTATCCTCACCCGATTGGGCGAATAGCGAATGTCCTATTAAAGAACTTGCAAGCACAGATAGTGCAAAAATGAATCTTGTTTTCATAATTTTGTTTTTAGGTTATACGGTGATAAACAGGCAAAGTGGACGAATGGTTCACTTTGCCTGTTTATTTAATCAGTCTTCCACTTCTTGAACAAAGGTGCCTTGAAGGTCAAATTCCAAGAGTTTGAAGTCTTTTTTCTTGTAAATGGAAACGCGATAGGTCTTTTGGTTGCGTATTTCCACTATGTTGACTTCTGCTGTCTTGTATCCTTCGTATTTGGCTTTGATGTAGTCGATTATGTTGCTTGGAGTGTATTCTGAAGGTATGAGCCAGCTTGTTTCTACGGAGGTATTGCGGAATTTCATTCTGACAGTGTTGTCGTTGCTTTTGAATGAGGCGATGTAGCAGTTGGAGTCTGCCATTTGCCAGTTCACCTGCTCAATGTCGGCACGGCGTTTGTGAAAGTCGCGTGAGTACTTCTCCGGTACTTCGTTTTCTCTTATGGATTTGTATTTCTCTTTTTGTGTTGTGGCACAGCCTGCCATAAGTGTGATGGCACAAAGGCTTAGAATTACTTTCTTCATATCTATTACATTTTTTGTCTCTGCTTGCAAAGATATGAATTTATATTGAACCGTAGTGCTTTATCGGAGTAAAGTTTGAAAAATACGGCTCAGGTCTATGATGTTAAAGAGGTACAGACTGGTGAAAATGATGACTGCAATGATTATCCAGCGTATGAAGCCGGCTCCTTTTTTGAAGGCAAGGTGGGTTGCTATGTATGAGCCGGTGAGTGTGCCGATGGAGTGCAGCATGCCATATTGCCAGTTTATGTTTCCGCTTTGCATGAAGACGATTATGGCGACTACGGTGTAGGCTGCCATGATGGTTGACTTCATTGCGTTGGTCTTTATGATGTTATAACCCAAGAGCATGCTGCCTGCCGCCATGAGAAAGAAGCCTGTGCCGACTTGAACGAAGCCTCCGTATATGCCGATGAGGAAAAAGATGGTGTATTTCAGCGGTTTGGAGCCTTTGGATATTTTTTTCTCATTATCCTTTTCAAAACTCTTGGGAGAGGAAAAGATAAAGAAAATCATTGTAAGCAGGCTAACTCCCATTGCGTAGGAGAAGATATGTTGCGGAAGCACCAAGGAGAGTATGCTGCCTGCCAAGGCTCCGAGCATGGTGAAGATTGCAAGATGCGGAGTGCCTGTGTTTTTGAGCAGTCCTTTCTTTGCACACATTGCTGCGGGCAGCGAACTTTGCAGTATGACGCCTATGCGGTTGGTTGCGTTGGCTTCCGAGGGCGGAAGTCCGAGGGCGAGGTAGAGGGCTATGGATATGGTGGTACCTCCTGCAGAAAGGGTGTTGATAAAGCCCACGACAAGTCCTGAAACGATAAGTGTTGCAACAATGGCTGTACTCATGTGATTTTGGGTTAGAACTTTTGGAAAAGCGGTTTTTCAAAAGGCTTGAAACGAAACGCCTTTTCACGAAAATGAAACGCCGAAAGAAAAAATCGAAACGGCGTTTGAAGAAATTCTTTCGCCGTTTCGATTTTACTATTGCATTGTTTTATTTTTCCGAGTTTTTGCCGCAAGTGTGTTTTTCGCATTTTTGCCGACCTTCGTTGGCTATTTCTCGAAGTATTTTGCTTTCTTCATCAATTAGTTTGGCTATCTTTTGCGGTGGAAGTACAGCTGAAAATTTCTCTATGTACTCTTCCTGAACTTCGTTTATCTTTTTATCGGTTTCCAAGCTGATTTTGATGTATTCTTCCGCTGTCTTGACATCAAGGCTCAGCAGGTCTTTGTCCTTGAACTTGCTTTTGAATTTATGTTCATCCGTTCGGAGTTTGAACAATGCCTCGTAGTAATTCTCGTATATGTTCCAAAATTTATCCGCTTCCTCTTTGGTCAGTGCCAAACGTTCGACATAAACTGCTTTCTTCTTTTTCAGGATTTTTTCTCTCAGGGTTTCGCGGTCTATTTTCTTATGAGCGTCCTGTGCAATGCAAGCAACACTTATCAGAGCTGCCGTCAGGTATAATACAATCCTTTTTCTCATTTCTCTATTTCTGTATTTGATAACCACAATTCGTCTTCGTCCTTTTCAACGAAGTATTCCATATATAGTAATTCGTCCTCGGTGAAGACAATTTGCTCTGCTTCTTTCTTCCATTCCTTTTTCTGAGCCTGCCATGCGGCTTGTTGCACATCGGCTTTCTCGGCTTTTGTATCTTTTTCGGTAAATCCGTTGAACAAAAAGGCAAATGCTTTATTCTGTCTCAAATCCAAGTCGGTGTTTTGGAAGATTACCAAGCATACGCTCAAACTTAGTACTAATACAGCGGCGAGGCTTGCAACGTATTTGAATAAGCGAGGGCTTGAAACGTGAGTGTCGGCTGCTTTTTGGTTGAGTTTCTCGTTCAGTGAGGCGAAATAATTCTCAGGTACTTTAAAAGGGTTTTCTTTTTGTTCCATTCTGTTTTGCGTTTTCCGAAGTTTAGACAATGGATTGTTGTCAAGTTTAATCCGTTTGCAATATTTAAGAGGCTGTTCAGAGTATGTCGTGTTCCTTTATGTAGTTCTCAATCTTTTGAGCGGCAATATGATATGAGGCTTTCAAGGCTCCTTGGCTCGTCTTGGTTATTTGTGATATTTGAGCGAATGGAAGTTCATCGTAATACCTCATTTGGAATACTGCTCTTTGCTTTGGCGGTAGGGAAAGTATGGCTTTTTGCAATGTAAGGTTGAATTTCTCCGTCTCGAACATAATATCGGAAGGCAGATTGTCCAATATGTTCTCTTCAAATCCCGTATTGTTTTTCGACATGCGGCGACTCTTGGACTTGATGAAGTTTATGGTGTGGTTATATGCTATTCTGTAAATCCATGTTGAGAGTTTGGAAGAGTTGTTGAATGATTCTATGTTTTCAAACACCTTTATGAATACCTCTTGCGTCAAATCGTCTGCGTCTTCATGCTCATAGACCATTCGCCTTATCTGCCAATAAACTTTTTGCGAGTATTTTGCGATGAGTTTGGCGTAACCCCTGTCTCTGCTTGCCTTATGCTTTATCAGAGATAGGATTTCCGCTTCCTCCGTTTCGGGTTCTTTTCTGCCTAAAAGGTGTAAAATCATCGTATTATCTTGTTTCAATCCATTGAATTACCGTTCCGCAGCAAGAAGACTGCCTTGCTCCGGTTACGGAAGAAAGACAGTTCACCCGATTGCAGTCTCTCAGAACTCCGAGAAAGGCAAATATCATGGCTTCTTTGTAATCTGTTATTTTTTTGTCGGCTATGCTTATCTCATATCTGCATTTCTTTCTTATGCAAGAGAGCAGATGTTTGTTGTATGCACCGCCTCCGCTTACTATTGTCCTGCCGCATATATTGGAAGCGATTTGTTCGGCTGCGTGAGCGGTGTATGTGGCAAGCAGGTCTTCGGTCGAAAGTCTGCTTTCTGCCAAAAGCGGGTCTATATTCGCTTTCACCCATTCGCTTCCCAAGGATTTGGAGTGTTTTTCCTTGTAATAGGGCAGTGCGTTCAACTTTTCCAAGAGTGCATTGTCTATTGTGCCGCTTTCTGCCAAGTTCCCGTCTTGGTCGAACGGCATGCCTTTACGGCGGC
>URCX01000073.1 GCA_900546465.1 uncultured Bacteroidota bacterium
ACCGCCTCTGCCGACTTCCTGATACACTGTCAAACAAGAGTGGCAACAGTCATAGCAGGAAGCAAGCGGCCTCAGTACCGTAAATTCTGCGGGATTGTATATCGCTTATGCTCTCCGGTGATTTGTCGATGTCAGAGGTTGATGATTTGTTGATAAGGTTCGGGGTTGCAGTTCTCAATGATTAGAACATAGCGACCGCTCGGAATATCCTTTATTTGTGTGAAGTTATTGATTTCGCACAAACAGTCGGCATTTTCCGGCAAACCGAATTCGGTAAGTCTGATAGTGTCCCCGTTCGTGGAAACCTTGACATTCACCGTTTGAAAGCCGCAATTCACCTTCAAATCATAATGCTCGATGGAAATCACACCGTTTGAGCATGAAACGACCAAGGAATCCGGATTGAAAATACCTTTCGAGGACGTCTCATCATCATTGGTCAAACACTTGGAATAGGTATTCTGCACCGAAGCAGCTTCCTCCTCCTTATCATTGCAGGCAACAAAACCCGTTAAGCCTGCAAACAACAATCCGCAAAGGATTGCATACTTGTTTCTTATCTTCATTTCTGTAAAATATTTTTTTTGATTGTTGATTGCCCTGTATTTTTATCGGATAAGCCTTGCCGGAGAGTACAGGAAAACTGCGACAAAGCAGCCTTTGCCCAAATTGCTTTTCCCGATTTGCCAAATCCTTTCGGAAGAGTAGAGGCGTGTTGTCATATCCGTTGCAATCTTATTTCTTTGCGATATACGAACTGTTTTTATATAAACGCCCTTTGGAAGAGAAAATTATCCCCAAGCTGAATTATTCAATCATACCCTCCCTTTCAGTCTTTGCAAGAGCAGGTCGGCAGGGGCTTGCTCTTATTCTTTAAGGTTCTTTGCGGGAAAGGCAATACCCTATCATTCTTACAGAAAATTCCTTTACACCCAACCGTATCCCTGCACAGCCATGTCCACAAAGTGGTTGAACAGCAAATTGGTTTTCTGCTTGAACGACACACCGTCATAACTCTCCGGCAAGTCCTTGTTGAGCGAAGTCTGAATCAAGGCAAATACCTGAAGGCGAGGTTGCTCATCCTTAAACCAATCCACCACCATCACCCTCTCTTTCTCCTCTGACAACTTATGATATAGGTTCTTTGCAGCAAGTATGACTTTCTGTTCCTCCGCCTTGGTCAGCTTCTTGTCGGCACGAAGCAAATCAAATATTTCCAATTCCTCTTCCTCCAAGCCCAAGTCGGTAGAGCGGGACTGCTCCTTTTTCAAATCCTCTATCAGTTGGAGCAACTTCTTATAGTAATCCTCATTCTCGCTCCCTCCCGCATTATAGCGGTCGATGATGTTACGGTATCGCTGAGAAAAAGCCACACGGGTACAATTCTTGTTGATGAGCTGTTCCAAGGTTCGTTCCACAAAAGCCCGCAGGTCGTCCGTTTCCAAAGCCTTGTAAGGCGTTTTATTGATTTCCTTACGAATGGCATCTACATCTAACTTACTAAGGTCTATGACCTTCCCTTGATGAATGCCGTATGTGGCTTGCTGTTCTGAAACGCCTGCCGAAACACTCCGGTCGAGAGCCTCAGCCATACGCAACCTTGCCTTGCGTAACTTCTCATCATCAATCAGATTGCAGAGCCAACCATTGATGTGAGCGATTATCGCAAACTTATCATTGTACCAACCTCTTTCTAAAATCTCCGGCTTGGCGGCATCGTAGAGATTTATCAGCAGATTGCTCATCACCTTGAAACGTTCTTTCCATTCGTCCTTTGTCAATATATGGTCGTATGCCTTTCGTAACATTTCCAAGCGGTTGATTGTCTCCTCTTCGGCTATGATGTCCTCCGTCTTGATACCGATTTTCAACAAGAACGCCTCCGTATCGGAGATGCTTCGTTCTATGTTGGTAATAAGTTGCTCTATATCCTTTGCGGGATAATCTTCCTTACCATCTGTTTCAGCATACTCGGAAAGAGCCTTCTGCATATATTTGAACACATTGACATAATCGACAATGATACCGCAGCTTTTCCCCGGATAAACCCTGTTGGCACGAGCAATGGCTTGCATAAGCGTATGCCCTTTCATCGGCTTGTCGAGGTACAGAGTGGAAAGCGATGGAACATCAAAGCCCGTGAGCCACATGGCACAGACGAAAACCAAGCTCAAAGGGTCGTCCTTATCCTTGAACCTGTCCTCTATATCCTTACCCTCCGGCGTAATCGCCTCCATCTTCTTGCGGTGCAGGCTGATGTCAAGACCTTGGGCGGCAAACTTATCCTCCTCGCCCTCCTCCTTGCTGATAACCACAGCCATCTCCACCTTATTCATATAATTCAGGCGTTCGTTTATGGCAGAGCGTTCTTCCGAGGTCTTGGCTTCGTTTCGTTCCTTCACAAGCAGCTTTGTCTCCTCCGCCCAATACTTCCGCACCTTGTCGTACATCTTCACGGCAGTGTATTTGTCCACACTCACCACCATACCTTTGCCCCAAAATCCCCGTCGTGGGAAATGGTGGGCAATATCGCTGGCAATGCGATCCAAGCGTTCCTCCCGTTTGATGACCTCCATTATTCGGGAAGAAGAGTTCTCCAAGAGTTCTTTCTCCCTGTCGTTCAGTTTCTCCTCCTCGCAGATTTGGTCGATGTCGGTATCGAGCCAATCATTGGTCAAGCCCACCTCCGGCACCCTTCGACTGTAAAACAGCGGCACCGTGTTGCCGTCCTCTATCGCCTGAGCAAAATTGTATTCCGACACATAATCGCCAAACCATTGGTTGGTGAGTCGCCGACTGCCCAAAAGCGGAGTACCCGTAAAGGCAATATAGTTGGCATTCGGCAAAGCCGTGTGCATATTCTCGGCAAGTTGCTTGTACTGGGTGCGATGAGCCTCATCTACCAAGACAAAGATGTCGTTGCGAGTGGAAAGTACAGGGTATTGTTTCATCTTGTCGTATTGGAACTTCTGTATGAGCGTAAACACAATAGGCTTGTTACCCGACAGGAAATCCCTCATCTGCCACGCATTCCCGGGCTGACACTCTTCCTTGTCGCCTACCACCTCGGTGCGAACAAACGTTTTATGTATCTGTGCGTCCAAGTCCTCCCTGTCCGTAACTATCAGAAAGGTGAAATTACCAAGCAATTTGCGTCTCACCTTCCGCACGAACATCACCATGGAATAACTCTTGCCCGAACCTTGAGTATGCCAAAACACACCGAGTTTACCCTTCAGCTCTTTGCGTCGCTTCACGCTCTCCATCAGATTATTGACACCGAGATACTGGTGGTTCTTGGCAATAATCTTTATACGCTTATTGTCGAAGAACACGAAGTTTTCGATATAATCCAACAGTCGCTCCTTACGGAAAAGACCGTCGATGAGGTTTAGAATGCTCAAACCATGTTCTGCGATTTGTTCACGGTCGATTTTTTCCTTTTCATCATTCACCCTCAGCCACTCGAAGAAGAACTCATACTTGCTGTTCCAAGCACCAATCTTGGTTTGCAAACCGTTGCTCAGTACGCATATTTGGTTCATGGCAAAGACGTTCGGAATATCCGAGCGATAAGAAACAAGGTTCTTGTTATACGACTCCTCAATCTTGACGGTGGAGTTTTTCAGTTCGATGAACACCACGGGCAAACCGTTCACGAAAAGCAGCACATCGGGACGACGATAGCGGAAATGCCCCTTAATCCACATTTGGTTGACGCAATGGAAGTCGTTTCTTTCGGGCTGTTCAAAGTCGATGATTTTCACTATGTCGAAGTCCTCCTTGCCCTCCTTTTGCACCTCCACCCTGATACCATTACGTATGCGGTTATAAAACTTATAATTGGTATCCGTCATATCTGTGCCGGAATAATCCTTGCGGAAATCTTGCAGAATACCCTTCAAGACCTCATCTTTCACCTGTGGATTGAGCCGTCGCAAAGCGTTCAAAAACACTTCTGGCAGAATGCACTCCGATGAATTGGCACGCCCCGTGGACGCCACCTCGTCCTGAGCCTCCATCTTCGGGCAGCACTCTATCCGCTTCCAACCATATTCGGCTTGGGAAAGCCGGTTGCATATCGCCTGTTCTATATCGTCCTCTCTGATAAATGACCTCATATTACTTCAACTGTTTTAATACAAATATACCTTTCTCGGTAAGGTAATACTTCTGCTTCTTACTTTTGGGTGCTTCCGGATATAATAAAGCAACAAGACCGGCTCGTATTGCCGGCTGCAAATAAGCTTTTGAAAAATACTGTCGACTGACAGTTGCATGATTGCTTGCATGAAGCGACTTTCCATCGCCATAATTCAACTTTTCAAACAATTCTTTTCTACTAAGAACGAATATATCTATACTTATAATCAATGACTTGATTTTATTCGATAAAGTTTCTGCCGCTTCATTGGCAGATGGTTGCATGATGGTTGCATGATGGTTGCATGATGGTTGCATGATGGTTGCATCAATCTTATTGAACAATTCATTTCTGATACTATCTGCCACTATCACGTTAGCATCATGAATTTTTACGAGGAATACAGTCAGAAGATTTATTTCAAACTCAGCCTCCTTATTGCCATTCTCAGCGAGAAGACGTCTTACTTCCTGTATGCCATGGTTAAACATATTGACATAGTTGAAAGTTTTCATAATTCCGGCAAGCGTATTGTTCCGGTAATCGTTTACAAACGGGAAATTTTCCGGTCTGGCATTGCCATAAAGCCCACCGGGGTTCATCACTTCTATGCGACTATCATACTGATAAATTCTCGTAGGAGTATTCGACTGATAGTCGCGATGCATCACTGCATTCATTATCAGTTCACGAAGAGCCTTGCTCGGGTAATTCTTCACCTCTTTTTCCCGCAAAGTACTGACAGATACAGGGCGACTGGTTACAATAGCATCATCTATGAAATTTTCCAACCGAGGAAGCATCTTATACAGGCAACCATCAAAGCGGCGTTCGTTTAATATCTTCCCTCCATTGTCCTCTCCGGCAAATCTTACATATTGTACATACGCTCCCTGCAAGAAGTAGTTCGTACGTTTACCAAACATGATTATTGCCGCATAAGTAGGACAATCCCATTGCATGTTGTAAAGATGTAATGACGCAAGTTGCTCTTCAATACTTCTGTTGTCATGCTTCAACACCTGCCTGTCAACTGCCAACGGCAGATATTCTTTCATGATGCAATCGACATCTATATCGTGGAGAGTTGCCCCTCGACATGGACGAGTGTCAAATGTTGGCAATGCCGCCGCACATCTCTCTGTGAGAATGCGTTCTTCTTGTATGGTCGCAATATCCCTTCTGGGACCTATGCGTACAAAAGTTCGTCCGCGATAGCGTACAGGAGTATCAAATGATGGAGTAACCTCAACCACCAACACATCACCTTCCTCCGTTACAACTTTCTCCGTATTCATTACAGGAAGTGGCAATATATTTCCATCGGAACGTATCCCGCTGATTTTCTTTATAAGCCTATCATCTACCCTCAAGCCTGATGGCGTACCGTCGTCATTTACTCCAATCAGCAAATACCCCTTTTGTCTTTTGCCCGGCAAATCATTGGCAAAGGCACATATTGCCTCCTGAAACTTATCCATATTGCTCGTAGATACAGTACGTTCTATGCGGTAACTTTCATCAATCCTTAATATCTCATGCAATTCCTTTGCTGTCATAAGTTCTTATGATTTTATGGTTTTACTTCCAATTTGCCCGACATAAGGCGAGGAAGAAGAAGATCCCGCCGGCGAGCGAGGAGAGTGTTCTGCTTAGCCAAACAACTTATGCTATTCATAATAGAAGAAATTTTTTGATCAAAGCTAATTAATAGTTCATGATTTGGAATTACCAATGGTATATAATCGAATGTTTTAACTATAATAGTATCAAAGACACCACCATTTGCCATTTTCTTTATTCTTTCCGTGGCATTTCTTATAGAAAAGAACAGATAAAAATTAGAGCATATAGTTTTGCTCTCCAATGCAAAACATGACTGATTCATTGCCATAGGTACATCTATTATATTAACTTTTCCAACTGTTCCTCTTGCAGTTATCATAATCGTCCCTTTTGAGTAAAACTTACTATTACAGTTCGCTAATCCCTTTTCTGAAATAGTAGTCATTGTTGCAAAAGAAAAGAATCCACTGCTTGCATCCTTCGGAGTAAAAAAAGGAATGCTCCCATTGTAATAATCGACCATATCTGTTTTTGGTGTTCCACCACTCATAACATCTACACAGTCAGAACATCTCACTTTTTTCCACCCTTTTGGCAGTCCGTTTTCCATTTCCGCCTTTTCATATCCGGGGAAGCGGAAGCGGACGAACCATTCTTTATATAGGTTCTCTGCCATTTTCTCCAAAAGACGAATACGCTTGGTATTGTTCTCTATCAGACTATCGTAAGCGGATAGGATAGAAGCTATGCGGTGCTGACATTCCAAACTATCGGGAATTCTACATTTAACCTTATCAAATGTAGTTCTTATTATTGTTCCAAAAACTCCCCCATTGGCTCTTTGCTTAAACTCAGCAACTTTTACCTTCAACAAATAATATAAAAAATCGGCGTCACATCTCGCTCTTAATCCAAAACAAGATTGATTCAAGGACATAGGGAATGGCAGCATAGCCAATTCACCAACTGTTCCCCTCGCTGATATAACGATATCTTGCGCAGATAACAAATTAGCTGTACTATGTTTCAATCCTTCGTCTGTTATTGTTTTTTCGGTAGTATATACATACTTAGAATCTCCACTAAAGTCCTTTACTGATAGCCATGGGATATTTCCATTCCAAAAACTTTCTATTGTCGTTTTTGGGGTACCTCCACTTATTATAACAGCAAGGTCTGAAATTTTGCACGTTTTCCATTCCATACTCTATTCCTCCCCAAACAATTCGTTCATATTCTTTTCCTTTTGTTGCTCCAAGAATATCTCCTTTTGCTGTTCTATTTCCTTACGCAGTTCCTCCTTGGTAGGAAGATAGGTGAGATATTTTGCTTGGAACAACTGCTTGTTTTCCTTCAAAATGGAATAGCGAGCCATATCCGCACTCGTCTGCGAACACAATATCAAACCAATGGTAGGATTGTCGCCTTCCGTGCGTTTCAGTTCATCGTACATACGCACATACATATCCATCTGCCCCACATCCTGATGACTTATCTGCGAGGTCTTCAATTCAACGAGCAGAAAGCATTTCAGTATATAGTTGTAAAACACAAGGTCGATATAAAAATCACCCATATCGGTGTGGATATGCTGCTGACGTGCCACAAAAGCATAACCTTTGCCCAACTCCATGATGAACTTCTGCAGATGGCTGATGATACAGCCCTCCAACTGCGACTCCGAGAAATCCGTATTAGGAGCAAGCCCCAAGAACTCTGCCACGACAGGATTTTTGATAAACTCCGACTTATCATTCTGCATAGGAGCTGTGATACTCTTCATCTCATTCTCCACGACGGTCTTGTTTTGCGACTGCAAAAGACGATAATAATACTGCGAAGCTATATTGCGGCGAAGCGTCCGCACGCTCCATGTCTCGGCGTAAGCCTCATGAGCATACCAATTACGGGCAGTATCCTCAGGAACGGAAAGCAGCAACATATAATGCGACCAAGACAGCAATTCGGATTTTCCTGACAGTGTCGGGAAAATCTTATAAAATTGCACAAATGCGTACAAGTTATTCTTGTTGAAGCCCTTGCCATATATATCGGTAAGCTCTTCGGACAATTTCTTTATCACCTCGTTGCCATACTCCGCACGATTTTCACCTCTCAGTATTTCCTCGCTGATACGCCTGCCAAGCAACCAATTGCGTTGCAGCATGGCTGTATTCACCGAACGATAAGCCTCTTGTCGTGCCTGTTCTATGATACCTTGAGCATCTTTCAAAAGGCTGCCGCCATTCTCATATAATACAGTTCCCATACCTTATTCCTCCCCAAACAGTTCGTTCATATTCTTTTCCTTGCCCAGTTCTTTTGCCAGTTCCAAGGACTTTTGAATTTGCTTGATAAGCAATTCTCTTGGCGGCAATTCGGTCATATACTTGGCTACCTTGATGCCCGATTTGTCGAGTTGGAGCAGTTCTATCTGCTCCTCGCTGCCCTCGGTACACAGCAATAGCCCAAGGGGGGATTCCTCGCCTTGTTCCATTTCGTGAGCTTCGAGCCAACGGAGGTAGAGTTCCATCTGTCCCTTGTATTGTGCCTTAAAGCGTCCCAACTTCAGATCTACGGCAATGAGGCGATGGAGTCGACGGTGATAGAACAGCAGGTCAAGATAAAAGTCCTCGCCATCGATAATCATCCGCTTCTGTCGTTCCACAAAGGTAAAACCGTTGCCGAGTTCAAGCATAAACTGCTCCAAATGGGCAATGAGACTATCTTCAAGGTTCTTCTCGCTATACATTCCGCTAAGTCCTGCAAACTCCAAGAAATAAGGACTCTTGAAAACGAGGTCGGGGGACATGACATTGTTGTTACGCAGTTCTGCCAATTCACGTTTAACCGATTCATCAGGCTTTGCGGCTATGGCAGTGCGTTCGTAGAGCATGGAGTCTATCTCTTTGCGAAGCCGACGTGTTCCCCATCGCTCCGATGCGGAGAGGGAAAGATAGAACTCTCGTTGAAGAGAGTCTTTCAACGGTAAAATCTCTACAATATGCGACCATGTCAATTGTGTCGACACTGCCGACACAATTTGTTCATCGGGAAACTCGGAAGCAAATTGCATCATGCGTCTGATGCTTCGCAGTTCAAAACCTTTGCGTCCATATTCCTCTTGTAACTGTCTCGCCACTTGCGAAACAATTTGCTTTCCATACGCAGCACGTTCATTTCCTAAGATTTCTACATTCACCCTATGCCCGATGTGCCAATACATCATTGTCAGTTCCGCATTGGCAACAGAGGCCACACGTGCCTTTGCCGAGTTTACAATCAAGCGAAGGTCGTTCATCAGCTGAGACATACCAATGGTAACTTTTAATTCCTTTTCCATACCTTATTCCTCCCCAAACAGTTCGTTCATATTCTTCGCTATCTCTTTTTGTTGCTCGTTAGTTTTATTGCAGACTATCAAATACCCGGTCTTATTGCTGCCTATTCTTTTTAGTAATCCTTCTTTACGCAGTAAGTTTACCTGATATTTAGCACTTGCAAAAGACAAACCTTCAATATTATCTGCTAATTCTTGCTGTGTTGCCTTAGGATGCTCCTTTATATAATCCAAAATAAGTTGTTGCTTAGCGGATAATTTATCGGACGAAATAAAGGATGATTCTGCTTTATCGGACGATTTATCGGACGAAATAAAGGACGATTTCGTCTTATCGGACGATGTGTCCCGTAAAAACTCCTTATCGACCTTTAACATCAACTCCACCTCATTCAAGTCCTGTCTCTCCGTCAGTTCAGGTTCAGCCCAATGCTCCTCTTTCCAAGTTTTCAGGCTGTTGGCACTTGAAGCCACTTTGCTGCGTGTTTTATTGATGATTTGACCTAAGTTCTCTATAAGATTTCCTATCTGTTTACTTTCCCTCATACCTTATTCCTCCCCAAACAGTTCGTTCATATTCTTCGCTATCTCTTTCTGCAAGTCGGCGGCTTCGGCACCGAGTTGCGAAAATTCGGCATGGAGCGAGAGCATTTCCCTGCGGAACTCCTCTTCGGTCATGCCGTCGTCCTCGATGACAACAC
>URCX01000074.1 GCA_900546465.1 uncultured Bacteroidota bacterium
GCTTTTTTCTTGTGTATTCCCTCAATACGGCAATGCACAAGAGTACTATTATGGAGAAGGTAATTTCGGAGAATTGGTAATCAAGGATGATTCAACGTATTCTATTTCATTCTATGAGATGCCGACGTGTTCACCAAATATTTTTTATGACATTGGACACTATCATAGAATTGGGGATACCTTGTTTTTGAATTCGGTTTGTAAAAAGAAATATGAACTTATAGAATGTTCAGAACAAGAAGAACTGCTTAATGGCAATTGCAAATCAAGATATATCATTAAGCATTATAGAATTCAAGGAAAACGTTATTATCAAATAGATGAGTGGGTTGGAATCCAAAATTGTGATGATCCAACAGAAGTCTTTTTAGGTTCTAACTTTTTCTACGAGGGAGACTTGATTGTAATTAAATACAGTATATATAGTTATAGATTTAGGATTGGAAAAAAGCTTCCGGAACGATGTTATAAAATCAAAATACTTGATAATGATGTTTGGCAAGAACATGTCTATTTAGATGAATTTCCTCTTTTGATTAGAAAGAACAAATTGATACCAACAGATAAAGAGAAAAACGAAGAATGTTGGGGTAATAACAGCTTTTATTTTCCAAAAATGAGAAAGAAAAAGAAACAAAACAAATTTAAAGTCATTACAATGTGGTATCGAGGGTTGATAGATTTGCCAAACGGGTATAATTTACCACAAGAACCACATTGGGTATATTCAATAGAACCACATTGGAGAGAATAACAGACCTGTACTACACTGCGAATGCCGGCGGACAAAGAAACAGCATACAATATAAGTACGACGTACGCGGCAGACTCAAGAAACGTATCAACGAACGGAGATATATCATAGAGATAAACTAATGCCTGGACAGTCAGCAGCACCAACTCACCCCGTCGCCACTATGACCGAAAGTATTTATTGAGTATAATATGGCAAATTTGTTAGCGATAGAAGCTATATTGCAAAAATCTTTGGTAATGTTTGGTCTGTTGGATGTTGGCAAAGTAATGTATAAAGGAAGTGGAGAGAAAAAGAAAACACCCCTGCTGTAAGCAGAAGTGTTTTCCTGATGAAGAATATTATGTTTACGTGTTTCTTATTCGGTTATGCGTTTTTCGATTTCGTCCAAATCTATTCGGAAACGACGGTCGGTTTCGTAACTGTTCTTGACAGACTTACAAGCGTGGAGAACGGTTGCGTGGTCTTTGTTGCCACACTTTGAACCAATGACGGCAAGGGATTCGTGAGTGTGTTTACGAGATAGGAACATGGAGATGTGGCGTGCTGCAACAACTGATTAGCATATTTGAAGCATTGATATTTATTATCCATCATTGCATAATGATATGCTACGATGTATGCACCTTGTCTATTACAATGAGATAGAGCTATATCTTTCATGTCCTTAGTCATGTCAAGAAACGTTTCTTTGGACTTTTCTTGGATTTACTTACCGATGCAGAAGTTGGCAAAGATATTATCGAGAACTTCTTCTGTGCTTACTTCTCCTGTTATTTCACCCATATAGTGTACGGCTTCTTTAATGTCGGAGACAATAATGTCTGTCGGTTGTCCCGATTCCATGCTTTCTTCCGCAACAAGCAAGGCTGCAAGCGTACGCATCATCACATCATAATGTCGGGCATTAGTAAGCATGATGTCATTTGTCTTATCATTCTCCTCGTTAATGGATATAATCCGATTAAGCAGCGTGTCTATTCCTATACGCCTTATAGCAGAAATGTGTATCGCTCTCATCTCGTTCCATTTCTTTTGTTGTGCTTTGGAGGAACGAACAAGATCCATTTTGTTTCCGATAATGATTATTTTCTTGTCTTCGAGACTTACTTGTGTATCCAATAACATCAATTCGGCTTGTGCATCTTCTGCAGAGGTTTGCGTAAGGTCGCATACATATAGTATTATGGCAGCTCTTTTGATTGCTTCAATGGAGCGTTCGATGCCTTGACGTTCTATCTCATCTTTTGCACTTCTTATGCCTGCCGTATCTATAAACCTGTATTCCAGTCCTTCCAGCTGTATGATTTCCTCTATGGTGTCGCGGGTTGTGCCGCTTACCGGCGATACTATTGATCTGTTTTCACGCAACAAAGTATTGAAGAGTGTGGATTTTCCCGAATTAGGTTTACCTATGATTGCAACCGGAATACCGTTTTTGAAAGCATCTCCTGTTGCAAAACTCTTAACCAAGATGTCCAATTCGGATATGGTTTTCTTCATCAAACCTTTCATATTGTTTCTATCGGCAAACTCGGCATTCTCTTCTGAAAAGTCCAACTCCAATTCCAAAAGGCTTAAAAGTTTGACAAGTTCCTCTCTTACCTGTGCAATCTTCTCTCTGTATCCTCCGCGAAGTTGTTGCATTGCAAGCTTATGTGCTATCCCTGTTCTTGCACTTATCAAATCGGCTATGGCTTCTGCCTGCATAAGATCCATCTTTTTGTTCAAGAACGCTCTTTGAGAGAACTCTCCGTTATTGGCTATCCTGACACCGTGGTCAATCATACTCAACATGATTTGTTGCTGTATGTAAATCGAGCCGTGGTGTATTACCTCTACCATATCTTCTCCCGTGAAGCTGTTAGGGGCATAATAAATGACGCACATGACCTCGTCAATTACTTGTTCCTTTGCATCAACAATAAAACCATGTCTCATCACAGAAGGCTTGCTTCCTTTCAAAACACATTTCAATCCGTCTTTGGTAACGAATATTTCGTTTATAATCGCTATGGCTCGTGTTCCTGTCATTCTTACTATTCCCAATGCGGACTTTCCTCTTGCCGTTGCCGGAGCACAAACAGTGTCGGAATGTTTGTTTAGCGGTATTTCAGGTTGTCCGAACATTTGATTCGGTTCGAATACGAAGTTTTGTGTTTCTTCGTTTTGGGATAGTTCGGAATTTTCTTGCTGTTCTGCTGTCTGATCTTCAACTTGTGGGATTGTGGTTTCTAATTCCCTTTCCATGTTTTCCATATCTTTCATATTTTATAATTTCATTTCTTCAATTCGTTTATTTTGTCTCTGTACATAGCTGCGTCCAAGAAGTTAAGTTCCCGTGCTGCCTGTTGCATCAACTTTTCCAATTGTTTTATTTGTTTTCCCAAATCCTTTGGCTTGTTATATGGCGATTTGTTTTCGGATACCGTTGTATTATCCTTTGTGTCGGTTGTATCGTATGGTTGAGGCATACGGTTATTAAGTCCTCGCTTTACCTGCTTCGGTTTTATGCCATATTGTTCGTTGTAAGCTTGTTGTTTTGCTCTGTTACGGGAATTTTCTGCCATTACCCTCTTCATGCTGTCGGTTATTTTATCTGCATAAAGTATTGCTTTGCTGTTTACATTACGAGCCGTTCGTCCTATGGTTTGTATCAATGCTCTATCGCTACGCAAAAAGCCTTCTTTATCGGCATCCAAAATGGCAACAAGACTTACTTCCGGTAAGTCTAAACCCTCTCTCAGCAGGTTTACTCCTATCAATACATCGAAAACTCCTTCTCTCAACTGCTGCATGATTTCAACTCTTTCCAATGTTTCTATATCCGAATGGATATATTTATTCTTCACGCCAACATTTGAAAGATATCGACTTAGTTCCTCTGCCATTCTTTTTGTTAAAGTGGTAACCAAAACCCTTTCATGTTTATCAACCACCTTGTCTATTTCTTCCAACAAATCGTCCACTTGATTTTTCGCAGGATGTATTTCTATCGGCGGATCTAACAAACCTGTCGGACGAATTATTTGCTCTACAACAACTCCCTCTGCTTGCTCTATTTCAAAATCGGCAGGGGTTGCGGATATATATATGGTTTGGTTTTGCAGAGATTGAAATTCTTCAAATTTCAAAGGTCTGTTATCAAAGGCAGATGGCAAACGGAAACCGTATTCCACCAAAGAACTTTTGCGAGAACGGTCGCCACCGTACATTGCTCTTATTTGAGGAACGGTAACATGACTTTCATCTATCACCATAAGATAGTCATCAGGAAAGTAATCTATGAGGCAAAACGGTCTGGAACCCGGTTTTCGGCCATCAAAATAACGCGAATAATTCTCTATTCCGCTGCAATAGCCCAATTCCTGTAACATTTCAAGGTCATTATTCACCCTTTCTTCCAATCGTTTGGCTTCAAGATTACGTCCTTCGTCTCGAAATTCTTCACATCTCGAAAACATATCGCTTTGGATTTGTCGCAAAACAGCAGGTAATGTATTTTTGTTTGTAAGGAAGTTTCCCGCAGGATATATTACCATTTCATTTACGCTCTCTATTTTCCCTCCGCTGACAGGGTCTATAGTTTCCATTGCTTCTATCTCATCATCCCAGAAAATAAGTCTATAGGCATAATCCAAATACGGAGGGAATATATCTATAACATCTCCTTTTACTCGAAACTTACCTCTTCCGAATTCTATTTCGTTTCTTGAATAAAGGCTGTCAACCAAATCCAAAAGGAATTTACCTCTTTCCAAGGTCTGTCCTTTGTTAAGATATATCGTGCCATTGGCAAAGTCTTCCGGATTTCCTATACCATATATACATGAGACAGAACTGACAACTATGACATCTTTTCTTCCCGAAAGCAGAGCGGAAGCGGCAGAAAGTCGCAGTTTCTCCAATTCATCGTTTATGGAGAGATCTTTCTCTATATAAGTATTGGTTTGTGCAATATAGGCTTCGGGTTGGTAATAATCGTAATAGGAAACAAAATATTCCACTGCATTTTCGGGGAAGAAGTTTTTGAACTCGCTGTACAGTTGGGCTGCAAGCGTTTTATTGTGGCTCATAACCAAGGTAGGTTTATTCACTTGCTCTATCACATTCGCTATGGTAAAGGTTTTACCGCTTCCGGTTACACCCTGAAGAACTTGTGCAGGCTCTCCTTTGCGTAAACCTTCAAGCAATTGTGCGATGGCTTGTGGCTGGTCTCCCGTCGGTTTGAAATCCGATTTCAATTTGAAATTCATGCTTCCCGATTTGAAATTACATTTATCCTATTCGTATTCCAAGTTGTTTTCCACCTCTGTCAGGATTTGTTCTACCTCTCCATAACTCTCAGCTGTTACAAGTCTTATTCTATACGGCTTGAAATTCTTCAATTCCCTGAAATAGCCGGAATAAAACTTTCGCATTTCCAAAAGAGCATAACGTTCCGTTCTCCAAACTTTCAAACCTTCCAAATGTTCACGACAAACAGTTGCTCTTTCCTTCACTGATATTTTACTCGGTATTTTCCCATTCAACGTCTGCTTGCATTGTTGAAATATAAAAGGATTTCCAATAGCTGCTCTGCCTATCAATATTCCATCTACTCCGTATCTGTTTTTATATTCCAATAGTTTATCGGCAGAATCAATATCGCCGTTACCGAATACAGGTATGTGCATTCTCGGATTATTCTTCACCTCACCTATCAAAGCCCAATCGGCAGTACCTTTGTACATCTGAGCTCTTGTCCTACCGTGGATAGATATTAACTGCACTCCAACATCTTGTAAACGTTCGGCAACTTCAACAATAGGCTTGTCATCATCTCCATATCCGAGCCTTGTTTTTACACTTACTGGTATATTCACTGACTTTACGACAGCTTCCGTAAGTCGTATCATTTTCGGGATATCGTTCAATATACCACTTCCGCAACCTTTGCCGGCTATTTTCTTGACCGGACAACCCCAATTTATGTCTATAAAATCAGGATTGACGCTCGCTGCCACTCCGGCTGCCGAACACAAACTTTCTTCATTATTTCCGAATATCTGTATTCCCAAAGGACGTTCCTCATCATCAAAATACATTTTCTTGAAAGAGGAATCCACATTTCGAGAAAGAGCATCGGAAGAAATAAACTCACTAATCAAGACATCAACACCATACCTTTTACATATTTTACGAAAAGGAGGTGTCGTAACAGCTTCCATTGGAGAAAGCACTACCGAAAACGACGATATTAAATCTCGAATTGCCAAGTTTTGTGTTGTTTTGCTTGCAAAGATAGTACTTTTCTTTCAAGCGTCAAGAGATTTAAACGTTTTTTTCTTTATTTGGGGATATTTTCTCGTTGTCGCACCACCTCATAGAGGATAATTCCGGCTGCAACAGACACATTCAAACTCTCTATATTTCCTTTTACAGGTATGCTTATCAGTTCATCTGCCATTTTTATCAACGAAGAACTAATTCCCTTTTCCTCATTACCCATTATTATCATCAAAGGCTCTGCTGCCTGCATTCCGGTATATTTGTTTTCTGTCTTTTCAGTTGCCGCATATACTTTTACTCCTAATGATTTTACCTGATTTATCAGGCTTTTTGCATTTGCTACTCTGCAAACCGGTATTTTCAACAAAGCTCCTGCCGATGTACGAATAGCATCTTGATTTATAGGAGCTGTGGATTGCTGCGGCACAATCAGAGCATGCACTCCCGCACATTCGGCACTTCTTGCTATTGCACCAAGATTTCTGACATCTGTAACTCCATCCAACATCAATAGAAACGGAACATCACCTCTTTGTTCTGTTTCCTCCAACACTTCTTCCACATCTCTGTATTCTATCAAAGAAAGCTGAGCCACAATTCCTTGATGATTTTGCTTTCCGACCAATCTGTCAAGTTTTTCAGAAGGAACATACTGACAGGCTATCGTTTTTTCACTTTGTGCCAACAAGACTTTTAATTCACCGAATAATTTCCCTTGAAGATTACTTTGTATGTAAATCTTATCTATCTCTCTTCCCGATTTGACTGCTTCCATGACAGGTCGCAGACCATATACCAAATGTTTTCTATCCATAAACTCTATATTATTTTCCCGTCTTGCATTTCGATTTTTCTATCTGACATCTTTGCAAGTTCTTCATTGTGCGTTACGATAAGGAATGTTTGTTTGTACTGTTCTCTCAAAGAGAAAAAAAACTCATGCAGTTCTCTTGCGTTCCGACTATCCAAATTTCCACTCGGTTCGTCTGCCAATACAACAGATGGAGAATTTATCAAAGCTCTCGCAACTGCCACTCTTTGTTGTTCTCCTCCCGAAAGTTGATTTGGTTTGTGAGATGCTCTGTCATATATCTGCAAAGCATTCAAAAGTTCTTTGGCTTTCTGTTCGGCTTGCTTCTTATCTGTTCTTGCAATTAAAGCAGGCAACATAATATTCTCCAAAGCCGTGAACTCCGATAACAGATGATGAAATTGATAAACGAACCCTATCTCCTGATTTCTGAACTTGGAAATCTCTTTGTCGTTCAAACTCGTTATTTCCCTGTTGTTTATCAAAACACTGCCCTTATCCGCCTTATCCAAAGTGCCGACTATCTGCAAAAGAGTGGTCTTGCCTGCACCGGAAGCTCCTACCAATGTAACTATTTCGGAAGGCAATATATGCAAATCCACATCCTTCAACACATGCAGGCTGCCATAAGACTTATTCAGTTTATTTGCTCGTATCATCTACTTGTCTATATTTCTGTTATTGAATATCAAGTAACCGAAATTCACAGATATTGACCATGGATTGTTATCGTTATCCCTTTGATGATACGACAATATCAAACTTAACGGACCTATTGGCGTTCTCAACACTATAGAACCGGAAGCAATGAAGTATAGCTTTTCAAACATATCACCATAATAAGGTACTTCATTTTTATCCGTCATTATCTGTTGTATCGGAGCATACAAATAAGCCGCACAGCGTGCCGAAAGGTTTATCCCGAGCAAAGAAGACAAAGCATATATATTTTCCAAACCGAATGCAACGTATTTGTTAGCCCTATATTCCGGCATATATTGTGTCAAAGTCTCCATGGTTGGCATATAGATACCCGCATTCAGCAAGCTCGGCTTATATGTTTCAAACAAATCTTGAAAGGAGTAGAATATATCGCCCCTGAAACCGATTTTGAAATTCTTTCCGAGCTCGGCATAAACTCTCGATTGCATCTTAAACTGCACCCAACTGTGATCTGCGGAATAAGGTTGGTCAACTTCTGTTGTATTACCGGGTTTACAACTTTCCTTACCACTTACATACTGTACAGAAAGTTTGTGATACTTTCCCTGGGTAGGGAATTGATCATCATCCAAACTGTTTTTCTCCTCTTTTAAGCCTATGGCAATATGTTTGAAACTTGTTCTGTCGCTTATATCCGTTTGAATTATTCCGTAATCTCGTCCGAAATAATCATCTGTCGTTTTTGCAATTCCGACAGAAGCTACCAATTTATCCTTAACTCCCAAAGGAAAACCGATATTTACCCTTGCATTGATTTCCGATTGTTCCAAATAATTGATTGGAGAGTATGAAAACGTCTTGTTTCGCAGTCGGTAATAATTCCATTTGTTTGAATTCAATTCCGTCTCTATAAAAAGAGGGAAGCTATACGAAAAATCCACCCTTGACCTCACCGACCAAGAAGCATAATAACGTCCCAAATAAGTATTTGCTTGAAAAAAATATGCATGTTTATGAAGTAAATTGTAATTCAATCCGAGATACAAATAGCTCGTAGGACTTGTAGAAATACGCCCTCCTAAATCCAAGTTGAGAAAACTTTTTGTCTTAACATTCAAGTTCAACACATAAGCATTGTAATAATCATTGTATTTCAAGTAAGGTTGGACATTTCGCACGTTTTCATCGGAGTAAAGCGATATATAGTTTTTCTTCAGAGTTTTTGTCGTCAATACACTGTCCGCTTCCATCAATTTGTTGTTATGATGCATTATAGAAGAAAGATAATACTTCTGAGAGCTTGTAACACCCTTTATTCCGACAGAAACAACATTAAGATTAGGTTTCTTCGCATTAAATCTGCTTCTCTTCTCTGCCACTTCTTTCTCGCTCACGCTATCAATAAGGAACTCTCTTATTTGTGGAATTTGAGCTACCGCAGCTTCATAGCCGAGCCTGTCGCACTCCTTCATTTTCTCAAACTCCATTACACCTATTCCTGCCAAATTCGGTTCTATCAAAATACTGTTAGAGCAATATACATTATAATCGGAGGAATTGGTCAACATATTTTCCAGATACGATTTCATATTACCCTCCACCGGAGGCGGATAATTACCGGCAACCTTAACTCCTATGATAATATCCGGACGATACGTCCTTAAAAGTTCCTTAGAAGGGAAATTATTGTACATACCTCCATCGAACATTATTTTACCGTCCAATTTTATTGGAGAAAACACAAAAGGAAATGTCATGGAAGCTCGTACTGCCGGTCCCAAATCCCCATTCTTTCTCACACTCGCTTTATTGTCTTCAATATCCGAAGCCACACAAAAGAAAGGTATCATCAAACTATCAAAGTCCCGTTTGCAAGCCTCCGTAGCAGGAGAAAAAATCTCCATGAAAGCATAGTCCATTTGCACAGGATTGATTATACTCGTAGGCAACTGTACAGAAAAATTATTATCTATGTCAAAGGAAACAGACAAAGTAGTCGGCACGGGCGGTTTCACCTTATAATAATATATGTAATTATCCTCAATCCTACCCGTAAGCCAATATTGAAATTCTTCCGAATAAAAAATCCTTTCTATCTCATCAACAGAGTAACCCGCAGCATATAAGCCGCCGACTATTGCTCCCATTGATGTTCCGCATATATAATCTATTGGAACTTCTGCCTTTTCCAAGGCTCTCAAAACACCGAGATGG
>URCX01000075.1 GCA_900546465.1 uncultured Bacteroidota bacterium
TGCGTAGATTCTTAATTCGGGAGTATATGAGGCAGCAGATTTCTTCGCATAGAAATTCAATACTTCACCACCTGTTAATTCAAGTACGGGTGTTATCAACCAATCATCATTTTTATATGTTGCTGTATTAGAAGAACTCGAAGTATAACTATACATATATGCAGCCCTATTGCCTTCATAGGCGGAGGAAGAACTTTCCCATTTGTAAGATGAACCACCACCATTAACGTTCAACCAGCAATAAGGAGCTGCAATTGTTCCTGTCATCAAGTCCTCAGAGTTCCAAGTGTTTTCAAAACCTTCAAACCAAGGGAAGTCGGAAATAACGTCGCAAGGGGTCTTAAATGTTTCTATATCGGAAACAATGGCAACATCAGAACCATTACATATAGCCGTTACTCTATACTCATATACAGATGACATAGCCAAATCTGTCAATTCCACAGGAGAAGACGATGTTACGCTGCTCCAAGTTGAACTGCCTTTAATCCTATATTCAACAGTGTACTCTGCATTATCGTTATTGTCGAAAACTTCTATTGTTGCAGAGTTGTCTGTTACTGTTACAAGTGTAGAGTCGGTTGATGAACAAGCAAGTTGATACAAATTCAAATTATCAATCGTTATAGCAGGTTGTGTGCCAACAGAAAAATCATTTCTCCACATAAGAGCCAATTTGTATTGACCTGTATAGCTTGCCGGTATTTCCACACCATAATTTTGCCAACCGTTGGAAAAATTCATTATGCCGGTAATGGAATAAGAAGCCGCAGGGACAGTTGAAGAAAATTCATAGCTTGTTGGAAGTAGGAATACTCTGAAGTAATCAGCAACACCTTCTCCGCCACAATTCCAATCAAAAGATAAACCATAACGATTGCCTTCCTCAAGGTTCACAAATGCCCAGGCAAAGGCAGTTGTCGTTGTGCTGATATCATAAGAATTGTTCACTCCGTTATCATTACTTACATACAAGGCACCACCTTCGGTAAGTTCTCCATCATCACCATAGGTGTTATTGGTTGCTGTGCCGATTGTCCAAGCGTTTACGGCACTGCTGAAAAAGTTCCAGTTGGTAACAGCAGTCGGGTCATCGAAGTTTTGTGTGTAAGGAATAGATAGCATTATAGATGCATCAGGCGAAGTTCTGAATGAAATTGTCTGAGCAATACTTGTTTCATCTCCACAAACAGAATATACTTTAACTTGATAATCGGAAAATACTTCAAGATCACTCAATGCATAAGAATTACTGCTTATGGTATTGCTTGCAAGCGTCCAATCCGTATCCGTCGCGAGTTTGTATTCAACAGCAAAAGTCGTAGAGGAAGGATCGCTCTCCCAAGTAATGTCCGCTCCGTTTGATGTAACATTCGACACTGCAAGGTTTGTAGGCGGATAGCAAAATCCTGCCGGAGGCTCAATATGGAAAATCGTATTTAGTCTGTATCGGTACGCCGCCTTAGTTCCTACCGTACCCGCATTGTCCACTGTGATTGGGGTGCCGTCTCCATAGCTCAACACAGACATGCTATCAGCCGTTGGAGTTTGTCTGAACGTAGCCCCGTTGGTAGCAGACCAAGTGCCGTGTCCATTCGTAAAAGCAAGTACAAGATTGTCTGAGCCGTTATACGAAAAAGACGTTGCAAGAGGGATTGTTACCCAACCTTGCGAGAGTGTGATAGAACCATCATAAACAAGCGTCAAAGAATCAGCAGACATAAAGTTGCCCTTTGACATTCGTGTACGATTTGTGTTTCCAAGGTAAACCTTGGCATTGTTGATTGTTTTGGGTGTTGCATAGTCATAATAGAAACTTATCGAATCTATCTGACCTGTCACGAGTTCTTCCGCTAAAAACAACATCTGCGAATGCGAATAATTGAAATTGTGATAAAACGGAAGCGATTGTGTGGTTGTCGCAGCTGTTCCCACTGTGACCGGCACCGTTTGTGCCACCACTTGCGTCAGCGACAGCACTGTCGCCAACAGCATGAATAATAATTTCTTCATTGCTTTGAAATTTTAGTTAGTAATTTTTTGACCGCTCAAAGATACGAAATTATTGTGCTTCTTGCAAAATCCAAGGCAAAATTTTGTATTTTTTTATGAGTTAGGCTTTTCCGGATTTCATTTTGGCACACTTTTTGATTGTCTGCTTATGTTACACTTTTTCAGTGGTTTATGTTTTTGCTATTTTCGACCGTTTCACTTCGTGAAAATTTTTTTGCATTTTATTTTTAATGGTTTGCATCGCCTTGTTGAATTATTGTTTTTCGATAATTGGAAAGGCTGTCTCAGAAGAAGTTCACATTATTTTGAAGACTGAAATCCTGCAAAATCCTATTCTTTTCTCCGTTTTCTTTGTCTGAGAGTTTTCATGAGTTTCTGAATTGATATAAAGCCTGATTGTTATTTCCGAATTGCAAGTGATAGATACCAAAGATGCTTTTTTATCAAGAGATTAAGAATGTGAAAAGCATGAATAGGCGGAAATTTCTCCGTATTATGGAACGAATTTCTTGTAAAACAGCAGTCTGATCACCTAATGCCGTTTCAGAAAATTAAAAGGGCGTTTTAATTTTCTAAATCGCCGAAAGAAAAAATCAGAACGGCGTTTTGGAAAATTCTTTCGGCGTTTCGTTTTGCTCTTATGGCTGTTGATTGCTATGTTGTTGCAAATCCGTGGTTTGTGTTTAGAAGGTGAAGCTCAGTCCGAGGGAAGGCATGATTGGTAGTTGGTCAACCCTTTCGGAGGTTATACGGTTGTAATAAAAGAGATTGTTTCTGTTATAGACGTTTGTTACGCTTAGGTTTATTTCAAGTATGGAGCGTTTGCCTATATCGAAGCGTTTTTTTGCGGAAATATCGAATCGGTGGTAATCGGGCAGGCGACGTGAGTTCAAGTCGCCGTATATGGTGGTTAATGTGCCGTTCTGATTGATGTAATCGGTATTTATGCCGCCTGAGAAGTCAAGTTGTTCCATCATGGAGGCTGTCGGGGTATAAGGGAAACCACTGCCGTAGTTCCATCTGAAACTTAATTCAAAACTTCTGTCCATTCCGAATTGGTAATTCACCAAAAGGTTGATGTTATGTCTTCTGTCGTAATGCGGAGAATAGGTTTGAACTTCGTTGGTCTTGGTAACCTTGCCCAAGGAGTAAATTGCCCAGATGTAAAGTCTGCCGTCATCGTATTTTAACGACAAATCACCGCCATAAGCCTTGCCGTCCTCGACTATGTATTCCTTTTTGAGGTAGTCAGGTTTGTCTCTGTGTTCATTATCATCAAGATACATACGGTCTTTGTTGGCCGAGGCTGTTCGGGACATGGTTTTATAGTATAGTTCAAAGTTGAGAGAAAGGTTTTTGAGTATGTCATATTCCATTCCGAAGATAAGGTGATTGGATTTTTGTACGTATGAGTTTATTGTGTCGCTTTTGTAAGTTGTTACTATGTTCAAATCGGGACTTACAGTGAGATAACCCGTAAACAGATTGACTATATCGCGATCGCTTTTGGTATCCATGAATACCTGAGAATAGATGCCTCCGGCTGCTTTCAAACGGAAATTATCCGAAATATTAAGTTTTAAGGACAAACGCGGTTCCGGTATCAGGCTTCCGACAGAGGCATAATATGATGCACGGAAACTCGGTTCGTAAACAAAGCTGCCTGCAACTCCTCTGAAAACGGTGTAGGCGGCAAATTCGGTGGAATAATCCGTTATGGTGTCGGAAGCGGTGAATAGAGTTTTTGTGGTATTGCCGAGCATGTTTAAGCCGTATTTAAGCCTGTTTTCACCGAAGAAATTAGTAACTGCCATTCCGATATTGAAACCTCCGATATTGCTCATTTGCTCATCGGTTGATGAAGTCTCGGACATTTTCATCGTATAATCGGAATATGCAACCACTCCTTCAACTAAGGAAGAGCCGCTACCGGGAAGAATTAAGAAATTGGCTCCGAAAGCTGTATTTTTCCAATTAAAATCAGCTATGGCTTCGTATTGGTTGACCTTATCGGTGAAATTAAGTCCGAAAAAGTTGACCTTGCTTCCGTTATCCGTCGCAAGGGTCAATTTCCCGTAAATATCGAGAAAATCATACGGCAATTTCTTATCCATATAAGAATATATAGAAGCTGAGGTATGGGAAAGATAGGAGTTTTTTGCACTCAGAATATATGATAAACTGTATCGCCTTTTTTCATCGTTCTTTATAATCGGACCTTCTAATAATAAGCCTGCTCCGAAAGTGGAAAGGGAAATTTTTCCGCTCGTATTCTTTTTGTTTCCATCTTTTGTGGTTATGTCCAAAACGGAAGACAACACTCCGCCATAGCGAGCGTCGAAACCGCCTGTATAAACGTCGGCGTTTCTTATAATATCCGTTTCAAATACAGAGAACAAACCAATGGAGTGAAAGGGATTATAAACAACCATTCCGTCCAAAAGCACTTTGTTTTGAATGGCAGAACCTCCGCGGATATATAGTTGTCCGCCTTGGTCGCCTGAAAAAACCACTCCCGGCAAGACTTGAATGTATTGAGCCAAGTCTGCCTGTCCTCCGATTGCAGGAATTTGTTGTATATCTTTCGATGTTATTTTCTCTACGGAAACATTGCTTTCCAACCTCACTGCTTCCCTTTTCCCGCTGACTTCAACGATTGCCAATTCCGTCGAAGAGGGTTTTAGTTCCACCTTTATGGATACAACTTTCCCCTTTTCCACCTCAACATTATGCTCTGTTGTTTCATAGCCTATGCAACTTACTTTAACGACTTGGGTTCCGACTTTCACTTTTGAGAAAACAAAATAACCGTTTATGTCGGTTGTGGTTCCTGTTGTGCTTCCTTTGAGTATCACATTGCCGTAAGCAATCGGCTCACCTGTTGTTTTATCATATACGAACCCTCTTATGGAACCTGTTTGTGCAGCAAGGCAGAGGCTGAATACCATAAGGGATAAAAAAGATACTATCCTATTCATATTTTTTGTGCTTTGTGTTACGTCAATGAGTCAATTTATAAGCCAATTCTTTCAATAATTCGCCTTCATTGCCTATTGGAGCAAAATCGACGCCTTTACTCTTCAATTCGTATTCTTTTATCAGGGATATATTTTGCATTATTTTATCTGCACCGTACTTTTGAGCCGGTATTGCATAATCTCGTGCGAAGAATTGCGGCACTTTGATTGCGGAAGCCACTGCCGTATCGGATTTATCCGACAGTTGTGCCACTATCAACAGTTTCACGAAATATGAAAACAGGTTTGCGAATACCACAGGTAAAGGGTTCTCTTTCACATGTGCCGCCATATAGCACACGCATTTGTTTATCTTTTCGTAATCCAACTTTCCGATGGCTTTTTGCAGTTCAAAAACATTGTAATCCTTGCTTATACCGATATGAGAAGATACATCGGAGCTTGTAATCTCCTTTCTATCCTTGATGTTTATAAGTAATTTTGAAATCTCATTGCTTATCTTCATCAGATTATTGCCGAGATATTCTGCCACCATCATGGAAGCCTGTTGTTCCATTGCGAAGCCTTTTTGTTTTACAAAGGCATCAATCCAACTTACCAACTTCTCTTCTCTTATTTTCTGACTTTCAAAAACCGTCCCCACTTTGCCGATTTTTGTGGTGAGACTTTGAGGAAACTCCTTAGCATTGTTGATAATAACAAAAACCGTACTTGAAACGGGAGATTGCAAATATTTGCTCATTTTCTCCAATTCCCTTTTGTCCATCGTTTGTGCCTCTTTCAGCATTACCAATCTGTGTCTTGCCATTATCGGATACTGTTTGGCAGATAAGATCAGCTCGTCCATGGACGCATCTTTGCCATAGAATATGCTCATATTGAAATCCTTTTCCGTCTCATCAAGCACCTCTTGCTCGAATTTGTCGCTCAGGAGTTCCAAATAATAGAGTTCTTCTCCTTTCAGAAGATAAACAGGCTTCAAATCACCGTTCTTTATCTCCTTTTCTATACTTTCAAATGTTACAGCCATAAGCAAGCGGCGAAGATACGAAAAAAATCCAAGTCGATACGCAATCCATGAATTTTATCTCAATCATAAGAAGCAAAACATCGCCCTGCTGCAAAGCGAACACACTTCATCTCAATCTGCTTTAATCAACTTCCATGTGTATTCACCTGTTTGACTTGTTGCTTTCAATACGAATGTGCCTGCATTTGGTAATCTTATTTTCTTCTTTCCTCTCACTCTATCCGCAATTCTACCCTGCATATCATATAATTCCATACATATTATTTCCTCTTCGCAGTCCAATATTACCCAATCCCCGTTCCTGATCAGGCGAATAGCGGATAAGTTCAAAGTCTCATCAAAGGATGGCAGGGTTTTGTATAGTTTTAGTTGTAAATGCTTGGTCGTTTGCGGCGATTGGAAAGTATAAACACTGTCTTGCAGAAAATCGAAAAGACTTATTCCGCTTTCTCTGTCTTTAAGTTCTGCAAGAAGATAAGAATTTATTGAGTCGTTCTGCAAAACGAGAGAATACACATCGAGTTTCGGAAGATTGATATAAAAGTCCAAAGTAATGCTGTCCTCAAACAGAGGCAGTGTTTTGAATGAATATTTTTCTCCATTACTTTCAAAAGCAATTATTGCCTTATTTCCGTCCATAAAAAACTTATGATTATCCGTCAAGGGGTCGAAAGTATGATTTGCAGTTTCGGAAAATTCCAAGGCAACTTTATCCGAATAAGCAGAGGTGCTCAAAGTCAAGCATAATGCTTCATTGCTGTTCGGGGGCAAAGGACTTAAATGCGTTTTATGTAAAACAAGACTTGCCGAACTGCTCATCTTCTCCACTAAAAAGCCCTCGAATGGTCTTAAACTATCTGTTTCATTCAATGGAGCGAAGATACCTGTTCTCTTATCAACGATTTGTGGTAAGGAAACTTCATCTCGGAGTAATTGATTTACGCATACAGTAAACGGATACGGATTGTAGGTGAATATGGTTTGTGAAGCATTATTCTCCAAACCTGACATATCAGAAGCAAGCAGTGAATAGCTTGTTTCATTATTCAATTCACCTGAAAATGTCAGCATTGTATCCGAATATATCTTCATTGTGTAAGACTGTGTTTGCAAAAACTCTCCCGATTGAGGTAAACCGTTTATTTCCAAACCCGTTTCGGAAGATAGAAACGCCGAAAGGCTGTCTCTGTTTGCAAGATTTACATTTATCGGAAAGCCGAATAGCTTATACGATACACTGTCCTGTAATTCTTTTCCGAAATTCATATCCACTGCAACACCGCTTCGACTGTTCAGAACACCGTTATTCAAGACCTCAGCCTTCTCTGCTCCCATTGTATCCTTTATGGAAAGTCTGTAACATTGTGCCGTATCTCCATGATTGATAAGCAGTGTTTGAGGATTGTACAAGACAGCTTCATCGATTTCTGTTGGAACTCCATCTGTCCAATATTCGTCGAACCAATTTCCGCTTTGCATTCTTTGAATTACCTTTCCCGTTTTGAAAACAACAGATGAAGATTTCACCTCTTCACCTGACACATCTGCCAAAAGGTATAATTCATAAGTCGTATTGCTTTGCAAGCCCTCAAGAGAAAGAATGTCGCTTTCGGAATTGAAATTCACCATAACAGAATCCAAGCAAAGACCGCTCAAAGCTCCGTCCATTTCATGCTTTCCGAAATCTGCAAAATCTTCTGCCCTGTTCGTAGAAAGATTTCCCAACTGCTGCCATTGACTTGCAAGCGTCGAAAATCCGCTCTGCACATTTGTCTTCACTCCTTTCGTAACCCATGGGCGACGTTGCAGAACTGTCTTTGCCGTTCTTGTACCTTCGTCGTTCCAACCTTGCTGATTGCTTATACTTTCTCCGAAATTTCCGAATATATCTATTGTATCGTTACCCTTAATCAAAGCAATAGGGTCATTTCCATCTATTACAACAGTGCCGATTACGGAAGGATTGACGTAGAATACTCCGTTGATATTATTCTCCATAGCATGCAAAGCCTGCATTATTACTATGCAGGAATCTGACTTTATTGTATCCCTTTCCGTAAAACCTAATACTACGGTAGAACTGTAACTGCCGCTTCCGGTATGAATATCCGTTACCACTCTGTAATCTTCCAAGCAGATGTCCTTGCCTGTTCCGTTATATATTTCCAAGGCTCTGTTATCTGTATTGGCACTCGATACTTGAGAAAAGAACAAATCTGTTGCGTATATGGTATTTTCATCTGAAAGGCGCTTCAAAACATAGCGGGCGTTCGAGATGTCTTGGCAGCACGATACAGATATATCAGCCGAGTATGGCGAAATATTGTTCACATCAGCTGTTTCAATCGCCTTGGAAGTACGAAACATCAAACTATCATTGTGTCCGACTATGCGACAAAAATATCTTGTATCTGCTTTCAGCATATCAAATACACAGGTATCAGCAGCCGTAGTAAGATTTCGTACATACGTAGTGATAATATCGGATGAAGACACCTTCAAATTATCAAATGCAACAAAACCCGTAACAGAAAATTCAAGTCGAAAGCCGTTGCAAGGCTTATTGAACACGGTATCCACAATGCGGGAAGCGTCCTTAGGCAATACAATGCTTTGCAGAAGTGATTGATTGCCCGCCTCATCGACAAGATAAACCGAAAAAGTGCAAGTCGATATATGTTTTGACTTCAGAAAATATGACAAACGCACTTCATTTCCATGATTGCTTAAATCAAGATAAGGCGTGGAGAAAGCCCCCTCTCTATCGAAGAAACAAGTATCCCCGTTAGGAGAGTACAATCTTTTTGCCCTGCAATTCGGATAAAGAGTATAAGAATCCGGCATACGAAGCAGTTGTGAAGCATTGCAAATCATGGCACCACTCTGCGTAGAAGGAAAATGCGAAAAATCTTCTGCAAAAATCAAGGTATCTGCGGCTCCCATCGCAAAAAGTTCCAACATCAAATCTTCCCCACTCGCATTTTCAAATTCCACAACAGCAGCACCGCAAGACACATTCCGCAAACTAATCTGCCCATGCAGCAATACAGACGGGAACAATAACGCAACAACCATAGAAAACAAACATACAAATTTACCTCTCATGATAACTCCTTTCTTTATTCACATTACGGAAACACTATAACAACGAATACAAAAACCGCATGCTTCCATACTTTCTTTAAAGTTCAAAAAGCAAAGGTACAATTTTCACGCAAATTCCGAGCCATCAAACTATAAAATTGCACATTAAAAAGTAATGAATATGGATAGAATGGAGTATCTCTTCAACTTGCGTTCACTTCACCATCTTTACGTGATTTACCGTTTCGATTTCTTTGTATCAGTGTTTGAATGCAATAATGCCATAAAAAGAAAAGAGACTTGGATTACCAAATCTCTTTTCTCTTTTCTTGAAGCGCCCCCTTTAGGACTTGAACCTAAGACCCCATGATTAACAGTCATGTGCTCTAACCAACTGAGCTAAGGAGGCTATCAAACATTCATCCTTATGAAAACG
>URCX01000076.1 GCA_900546465.1 uncultured Bacteroidota bacterium
CCGACGAATCATGAAGAAACTATACATACCGACATCGACTTGCAACTTCAATAATATTTTGTCGAGCGAAAGCATTTCTCCAAAGGCATTCTATTCACTCCGAAAGTTCGGTTATTCTCGGTGGACGAATATTCCGGAGAATGATAACGACAATGTAATCCTTTTATATGAAGAGCCATTTGCTTTTTCTCGTCCGAAAAGCGATACAGAAGACCACCCTATGTTGGTGGAAATCGAAACCGATGAAGAGTTTCCGAAAACAAAAGTTCAGGGGGTACGTTATAGCGACCATACGATTTATTTGGTACGAAGATGTACTCGTTTCGTATTTTTCAACGAGCAGGATATGAGAACAACTCTTTCTATGTCGGAAACAAGTGCAGAAACAAAATTGGTCGATCTTTATAAACGGCAAATATACATTCTCGATTATCAACGCAGAACGCAGCAACAGAACATCAAGGTTGAAACAGGATTGAACGAAGCCGCGATAAAAAAAGATATTCGCATAAACAAGATGAAGGGATTGTTATACGGATACTATATAGGGGCATATCTGTCAACTCCGAAAGAAATAACGGAAAGGTACAAAAGGCTGACAGAACTCAAAAACATTTTCGGAGCCGTTGTTTCCTCTGAAAGCAGGCATCCGACCGGTGTGCAACAAAAGAGAATGGAAGAGATACTCTTTGAAATCAAAAAAGAAAATCCTGCAATTACGGCATTGACACAATATTGCCAGGATAACATGAACGAAATACTTGATTTTGAATTTCAACTTATACAAAGCGGTTGGTCTTATACGAATTATTTTGATGCGGATGAAATAATTCGGGAATTATCCACCGAAGAGGAAGCGAAAAAAGCCTCCTCATGGTTAAGAAACGAGGAAAAGAAACTTGCCAAAGACGAACAGAATAAGCGCAAACCCTTATCCGTTAATGCAAATGAGCTGATTGTTAAGGGTAATGCTTTGTCGGATATTTCCACCGCCCTGCTTCAAAATGAAGATGAGAAGAAGTTGGTGAAAGCATGGGTGAATGATATTTTCATATTGCCTGATTACAACAAGAATATAGCTTCTTTCAAAAGCGATTTGGCAACTGAAATCACACGTAAAGCGAGGGAAATTTTCGGAGATGCCAAATGGGAAAACAGTGATATGAAAATATGGTTGAACAATATGAGAAGATATATCAATGGAGATGATGGGAAAATCGAATGGGGAAATCCATTGGTTGCTTCCATCACTTCAGTCCTTTTGAAAGGAGATGATATAGATAATCTCTTGGCTTTCATGCGCTCGAAGTCCGTATCCGACTATCGTATTGCTTTTGCATTTTACGGCATGCTTTATGGGTTTGCCAATCTCACCCGAGACTTCACCGACAACCTCTATACATACAAAGACGATAAATATATATCCGAAGTATATAAAGCAATATACGAACAAACGCAAGGAAAACCTTTTCCTGCTATCTCTTTACCGGAGAAGAACTACCGTTCTCCGTACTCGATAAACGGAAAGCATGTAACGGATTCCGAAAAGGCATCAGGTCTTGTGCAATGGAAAGACGATTTTAAGAAAATCATTAACGATAGAAGAAGAAAGTTAGATGATCGAACTCAGCGGGAAGCACAGAGCGTAATCAATGCTTCTTCCAATCCTCAGGAATGCTACTATAAACTCGCAAACGGTGTATTGAAAAATAAAAAAACAGTCTTGCAAGCACTAAGAGAAAAGTTTCATTTGCAAGATACTACCAAACAACATCAAAAAGCATTGCAAGGAAATCTTTTTCCAAACAACACTTCGACCGAAACACATAAATTCTTTTACAATGACCTAATGGCATGGAAGCATATAGAGGATTTGATACCGCAAGAGCATAGTCTAATAGATCAAATCTATGTAGATTTAGAGTGGTTCCAAAATGAATATCTCAAAGGTGAAGCCGGTTTGTACAAGGACAATCCGAGAGACAACGAAAGCACTATAAAGCATTTCAGAAATTATTTGCAGCGCAAATCGTATAAGCAGATGTTGAACATAGATGTGATTATTAAACGTTTAAGACAGGTGTATGACAAATAGAAACAGTGAAGCAAATGCCAAGCCGATGGTGATTACCGACCGTGGGGAGTGTGTCGAGGCGGTGGAACCGGTGATTATTTCGGCGAGTCGTTCTACGGATATACCGGCTTGGTATTCGGAATGGTTTTTCAATCGTTTGAGAAAGGGCTATTGTGTTTGGATGAATGTGTTTAACCGAAAGTTGACCTATGTTTCGTTCAGGCGGTGCAGGGCAGTGGTGTTTTGGAGCAAGAATCCGGAGCCTGTTCTGCCTTATTTGCATGAGCTTGACGAGAGGGGAATTCATTATTACTTCCAAATAACCTTGAATGATTATGTTTCTGAAGGCTTCGAGCCTAATGTGCCGAGCGTGGAGCATAGAGTGGAGGTGTTTAAGAGGCTTTCCAAGAAGATTGGCAAAGAAAGGGTGATTTGGCGTTTCGATCCGCTTATCGTTACGCCAGATTTGACGCCACGGATGTTGCTTGAAAGAATTCGCAATGTGGGAAACATGTTGAAGGGTTACACGGATAAGTTGGTGTTCAGCTTTGTCGATGTGGCAGCATACAAAAAGGTGAGGGAAAATCTTGTCAAGGAAACGTCCTGTTTCACAAAGGAGACGGTATGTTCGGCAGAGATGAGTGAGGAGCAGCGTAAGGAGTTGGTGGAGGGCTTGGCGGCATTGCGTGATGAGTGGAAGAGGCAGGGTTGGAGGCTGACGCTTGCAACATGCGGAGAAGAGGCAGACTTGGAAAACTACGGTATCGAGCATAATCGCTGTATCGACGGGGAGTTGATGAAGAGGGTGTTTGCCGATGACGAAGATTTCGTTTACTATCTTGAAACGGGCGAATTGCCGGAGCATAAGGGGCAACTCGATTTGTTCGGAGCCAAACACAGGAGTGCAAAGCAGTGGAAAGATAAGGGACAACGCAAGGCTTGCGGCTGCATGCAGAGCAAGGATATAGGAATGTATGATACTTGCAGGCATTTTTGCGTATATTGCTATGCTAATAAGGACAGAGATTTGGTGAGGCGTAATGCGGCAAAGCATTCTCCGGAGAGCGAGGGCTTGATTGAATAGAGACTTTCTCTATCCTTTTGCTTGCAATCCGAGTAATTTATAAACACTTGGTTCATTGTGTTTTACTCAAACGCCATTCTAATTTCCTGAAACGCCGAAAGAATTTTTTCAAACGCCGTTCCGGAAAATCAGAAGGGCGTTTTGTTTTTTGTATTTTCAGAGTGATGGTTTGAAAGGGCTTTTTGTCGGAATTTATTCTTCGTTTCTCTTTCATGTACTTTGTTTTTTGTACCTTTGGCGGCTGGTTTGAAATTTGAAAAGTATATTTTATGATGAAGAAAGCAGTCTTTTTGATGGCTATGGTGCTTTTTGCCTGCCATTCGTTTGCACAGATTTTCATAGGGAAAGATGCTTTGGAGAACGGGAAGTTCACGGTGAAGGAGTCTTTGACGGATTTATCTGTTTCACAGACTTTTTCTTTTCTTGAGGCAAGGGATACGTTGATAGGTGGAGTGCATTATTGTTACCTGAATATGGGAGACAGCTTCGTAAGTGCCGGAAAGATTGCACAAGCCGACCTTCCTGTTTTTACTTATTTGATAGAGGTGCCGTTTTGTGAGGATATGGTGATTGAGGAGGAGGCAAAGGACAGGCATATTTTCGATTTGAAGAGAGGTGTTAGGCTTATGCCTAAGCAGTTTTCCCAATCCAAGCAGAATGAAGAGGTGCCTTTTCAAATGAATGAGGGCTATTATGCTCGTAATTCTTTTGGTGCTTCGGAGCGGGTTTCGGTGGAGTTCTTGGGAGTGATGAACGGTGTAAGGCTTGCCAAGTTGACGGTAAGTCCTTTGAGATATAATCCTGCGGAAAACAAGATAGAGTTTGTGGAAAGTTTGGATTATACGATTAAGTTTGTAAATCCCGACTATGCAAAGTCGCTTTCGTTGAGGAAGAAAACCGGAAGACGTTTCTCTGACTTTGTTTCGGCACGAAGCATAAACTCTAAGAATGTATCGGCAAGCGTAAATGCAAGCAATATTCAGCGTCCGTATAAAATGGTTATAGTATCGGACAGAATGTTTGAGCAAGCCATTGAACCTTTTATCAAATGGAAGACGCAACAAGGTTTTGAAGTCATAACGGCTTATACAGACAGCATAGGTACAAGCTCGTCTGCAATCAAGAATTATTTGCAAGTTCTTTGGGATAATGCAAGGGAGGAAAACCCTGCGGCGGATTATCTCTTGCTTTGCGGAGATGTGTCGCAGCTTCCTGCTTTTGACGGGGCTTATGCTTCGTACGGAAATTCTCACCCTACGGATTTGTATTATGCAGAGTACACAGGGGACATTCTTCCGGATGTTTTTTACGGACGTTTCTCTGCTTCAAGCGTGGAGCAAATGCAGGCGATAGTGGCAAAGACCGTAAGTTATGAGAAATACGAGTTTGCGGACGATAGCTTCTTGGATAAGATACTTTTGGTTGCAGGTGTGGAAACGAGCGGTATTGCTCCGACATGCGTCAACGGGCAAATGAATTATGTGAAGCAGTATTTTGACGGTTTGGATACTTCGGTTTATTACAATCCTTCTTCGAAGAATTATGTTTCGGAGGTGAAAGAGAAGCTCAATCTCGGACAAGCTTGGGTGAATTATTCTGCACATTGCGATGCAAATGGTTGGTATTCGCCTTCTTTCCAAAAGAGCGATGTCAATAACATGACAAACATCGGCAAATACGGCTTTTTCATAAACAACTGTTGCCTTTCGAGCAAGTACGATGATGCGGAGTGTTATGCGGAGAAACTTTTGAGAGCAGAGGACAAGGCTGCCGTTGCTGTAATCGGCGGTAGCGATTATACTTATTGGAATGAAGATTTCTATTGGTCTGTCGGAGCGAAGACGCCTACCCTCAACCCTGCATACGATAGTGCAATGCTCGGTTCGTATGACAGAATGTTCCACACAAACGGGGAGTCGTTCGACAAGTGGTATGTAACGGCAGGACAGATGATGCAGGCAGGCAATCTTGCCGTCGAGTTATCGAATTCGGATAAAAAGGAATACTATTGGGAAGTCTATACCCTTATGGGTGATCCCTCTCTTATGCCTTACGCCGGACGTGCCGACAGCTTCGATGTAGTCATTCCGGAAGCCTTGCCGATAGGAATAAACAGTCTAAGCCTTGATAACCTCCCTGCTTACACATACGTGGCATTGAGTATCGATGATGTGCTGATTGCAGCCGCACAAGCAGATGTAAACGGAAGTCTTGATTTGGAATTTGAAGCCTTGACTGAGACAGGCGAATTGAAGGTGGTGATGAGCAAGCAGTTTTACAGACCGCTGATAAGCAGTATAAATGTGATAGCACTTGACGAGCCTTATTTGAAATTGTCCGATATAAGGTTCAAAGACACAGAGACAGGCTTGAACGTCGATAAACTGCAAGCCGATAAGCAATACTCCATAAGTTTGCAGGGGGAGAACATAGGTACACAGGCATTGCAAAATGCGAGAATACGTTTGGAATTGCCGGATAGCACATACATGATGAGCAGCGAGCATTATCAAATTGGTAATGTGAACCCCGAACAAATTGTAAACTGCAACGGATTGTTTACGATAAAGACATACGGAGCTTTGACCGATAAACTGCCTCTTGCTTTCCTCTTGCATATAGAGGGTGATAACTATGACAAAAGCGTAACGGTCAGAAAGCAAATAACGGCTCCTGTTTTGGATATTAAAAGCATAAATGTGCAAAGTCAGGAGGAGAATGATTTGAAGAGAATAGCTTTTACGCTTTCCAATACCGGCAGTTTGGACGTAGAGGAAGGCATAGCTTCCATAGAGAGCCGCAATTCCACAATTTCTATCGAAGGAAATGCAGATGAAAACGTAGCGGCAATTTCTTCCGGAGATACTTGGAACGGCAGTTTCCTTTGCAGAACGGAGGGAAACGGCGAAATGCAATTTGCAATCACTTATACTGCGGGAGGATACAGCATAAAGAAAGTCTTTACGGTTGATATGGAAAGCAAAATAGAGGATTTTGAGAGCGGAGAGTTCGCACAACAATGGCAGAATGATAATCAATATCCGTGGATAATCGATAGCAGTGCAGCACATAGCGGCATATTCTCTGCTCGCTCCGCTCAAATACCGAATAATAAAAGTTCTATACTTACAATCAACACTAATGTTGTGGCAGATGACTCTGTTTCGTTTTATGTCAAGGTATCTTCCGAAAAGAATTACGACTTCTTCAAATTCTATATAGACGGTGTGGAAAAATTATCTCTTTCCGGAAATACAAACACGGCGTGGAAATATAAATCATTCCCCGTAAGTGCCGGCGAACATACTTTCAGATTCGAGTATGTCAAGGACGCTTCCGGTTCTTACGGCTCTGATGCCGCATGGATTGATGATGTGAGATTACCATTGCAGGGTTCTTGTGTAGGCTTGGGAAAAGTCGAAACCGATAATATAGTACTTGCTCCAAACCCTTCGGATAAGCAGACATGCATATCGGGACTTGAAGGCAATGTTAAGGTATTCTTGTTCGATGTAAACGGAAGAAAAATCCAAGAGATAAGAACCTCCTCTTCTTCCATTGTCATAAATACCGAAAATCTTCCGGTCGGAACGTATTACATCTGTATAGAAACAAACAATAACTTGATTACAAAGAAACTGATAATAGCAAGATAGCAGCAAAATGAATTCGGATAGCATATCGAACGTTTTAACGGATTCCGTATTTATCCCTACATATATATATAAGGAAGAAGAAATCGCCGATTCTTTGGTGGAGAACATCGACTTTCAAAACTATGTTATCCGAATTTTGAATGACTCCTTTCCACGACCCGAATACAGACCTTGTCTTTTGCAAGAGAAGACATACTTCTTTAATCGCAACATGAAACTCGAAGCAATGGATAAGGGCAATGCTGTTCCGGATTGGACATTCCTTTTGTTCTTTGCATTATTCGCCTTTATTGCTGTTTTGTTTCGCTTCTTTCGTTATCGCAGTTTCGAGATTTTGAAAAGTTGTTTCTCGAAAAAGAGTTTTGAAATAATGACCAAATCAGCCAATGCCTTACTTTATCCCGCCTCATTTATCTTTTTCCCTCTCATATCCTTGCTCGTATATTCAGGAATAAAATACTTTGAAATTCCAATCGAGATAATGGGCGTAAAGCCTGTCGATTGGCAACTCTATCTCGGTATCCTGATATGCAGCATGACTTTCATAGGTATCAAATTACTGCTTGTGAAATTTTTCGGTTCTCTTTTCAGGAACAAGGATATATCTAAGTATTACGTATTAAACCAACTTATTTATTGCTTTCTTGATGCCCTTATATTATTTCTGCCCGTAGCATTATCCTTATTCACAGAACAATATCAGAGAGAATATTGCATAATAGTATCATGCGGAATCTTTGTAATATTAAGCCTGATAAGAGCCGTCAGAGGGCTGTATTTGGTTTTTAGCTTCTCAAAAGGCTCACGAATCTATTTATTTTGTTACCTTTGCATCGTCGAATTTTTGCCTTTGTTCATAGTTGCAAAGGTTCTAATTCCAAAGTAAACCAAGTATTTATGTCGATAGCTGCAAGCATTAAAAACATTCTTATTTCACAACCTGCACCCGCAGATATAGCAAAATCACAGTACAAAACCTTGATAGATAAGTATGATGTCAATCTTACTTTTTTCAAATTTTTTGATGTAGTCGGAGTAACAACAAGAGAGTTCAGAGACTCTCGAATAGCATTGCTCGATTACAGTGCTGTAATCATGACCAGCAAATTGGCAGTGGATAATTATTTCCGCCTTGCAAAAGAATTGAGAGTTACCATTCCGGAAAGCATGAAGTACTTTTGCATAAGCGACACCATAGCCAATTACCTCCAAAATTACGTTCAATATCGTAAACGTAAGATATTCTATGGTAAGCTTACCTTTTCGGATTTGGTTGAGGTTATATTAAAGCACAAAGACGAAACATATCTTTTCCCTTGTGCCGAAGACTCATCATTGGATTCCTTTAAGCTCTTGGAGCAATCCAAGATACATTTTCAGAAAGCTGTAATGTACCGCTCCGAAATAAAGGATTTGTCCTCCATAGACATAAAAAACTTCGATATGGTGGCAATGTTCAGCCCCATAGGAGTGAAATCTTTCGTGCATAACTTCCCCGAAATGAACAACGACAATATTCTTATAGCTGCTTTCGGAGCAAGCACACAAGCAGCCTTGAAATCGGCAAAACTGAAAACCTACATACCTGCTCCAACCAACGAATACCCTTCCATGGTCATGGCAATGGACAAATTTCTCTCTCTTACACCCGAAGAAAGAGAAGAATGGATGAAAGAAATTGACATTTTAAGTAAGAAAAGACCCGCAAGAAAAACGGCAAACGATAAAACCACAAGCAAAAAGACTGCTTCCAAAACCAAGACTGTCGCAAAGCCGAAAGCCGTAAAGCCAAAGCTCAAAACGGAAAAAGATGTTTGAATTTCCCAAGGGAGAAAGGATTGTAAGCCATATTGAAACGGAACGTCTTTTCCAAGAGGGCGAAAAATTCATGGCTTACCCTTTCAGCGTACGTTATATGAGCCTTGCCGACGAAGCAGGCAGCATATCCGTACTGCTCACCAGTCCAAAACGCTATCAGAAACACTCCGTTTGTCGTAACCGAGTCAAGCGAATGCTGAGGGAAACATACCGCTTGAACAACCGAAACCTTAAAAACATTATCGAGAACAAGCCTCAAAGATTGATTATATCCGTCAGTCTCGTCTCCAAACAACTGCCCACATACAGCCTGACGGAACTTAAAATGAGAGAAATTCTCTCCACCTTGGAAGAAAGATTAAATGAAAACCCTGCTGAAAAAAATTCCTGAGACCATTCTCACAGCCTTAATACGCTTCTATCAGACAGCCATCTCTCCACATACACCTGCCGCATGCCGTTTTACGCCTAGCTGTTCCCAATATGCCTTGGAAGCAATCAAAAAATACGGAGCCCTCAAAGGAGGTCTGCTTGCCCTGAAACGTATAATCCGTTGCCACCCTTGGGGCGGCAGTGGCTACGACCCCGTACCCTGAGCAGACTAAGCACTGCGGATTACCCTTACTTATAAGAATTAAAACCCTACCTATCACAACTTCACGAAAAAGACCTTTCCGAAACATAGGGAAGAGTAATGCGGAAACGGCCTTTGCGGCGGCTTTTCCCCTCTCCTGAAACAGGAAACA